>JAWABT010000070.1:0-4211 GCA_038884515.1 Candidatus Woesearchaeota archaeon
CTCATATCTTCCTGTTCCTTCGCAATGAGTGCATGGTTTGCCGATGTATTCTCCTCTTCCGCCGCACTTCCTGCATGTTGTTTGTGTCTGGAATATTCCGAAAGGTGTTCTTCTTGTCTGCCTTGATACTCCTGTTCCATTGCATTCATCGCAGGTTTGCATTTCAGAGCCGCTTGCTGCTCCTGTGCCTTCGCATTTTTCGCACTCGACCTGCTTGTCAATCTCTAGTTTTTTCTTTACTCCTTTTGCTGCTTCTTCAAGTGTTATTGTTATTTCTGCGCTCAGGTCTCTTCCGCGGCTGCTTCTTTGCCTTCTTCCGCCTCCGCCGAAATTAAATCCCATTCCTGAGAAGAAGTTGTCAAATATGCTTTCAAAATCAAATCCCTGGCCTGCAAAATCTCTGAAGTCAAATCCTGAGAATCCTCCTGCTCCCTGTCCGAAGTCTGTTGTTCCGAACTGATCGTACTGCTGCCTTTTCTGGGGGTCACCAAGCACTGCTGCTGCTTCATTCACTTCTTTGAACTTGTCAGCTGCTCCTGGGTCTTTATTCAGGTCAGGATGGTACTTCTTTGCTAATTTCTTGTATGCTTTTTTTATGTCTTCTTGTGAAGCATCTTTGCTTATTCCAAGTATGTCATAGTAGTCTTTTGCCAAGTATTTCACCGCTCAATCGCTTCTATTATTTTCTTGATGTTCTTAAAGTTATTGAAGATGAAGTCTGGCTGGTGCTTTATTAGTCTTTCCTTTGTTGTTGGCCCTGTGAGCATTGCGATTGTCATTGCATTGTTTGCCTTGCCTGCATCAACATCATGCACAGAGTCTCCAATCACAACAACACTTCCTGCATGTTTTGATTTCTCTATTGCTAACTTGACTCTTTCTGGCCTTGTTTTTGCATCTTCACCATAGATTTTGATTGGGAAATACCTGCCAAGCCTTGTTGCCTGAAGGATTTTTTTTGTAACTCTCTTTTGGTCGCTTGTGACAAGTGCAAGTTTGTGCTTTCCTTTAAGTGCGTTAAGCAGTTTGACAACTCCTGGCACAATGAACTTTTTTGCTTTTCCAGGCATTGCATCAAGGAATGCTTTTTCATATACTTTCATTGCCTTGCTGATGTTCATCTCCACAAAGAAAGCAGGGATTCTGCAGAGCTTGCACATGTCTCTTATGCTGTCTGGTATTATTCTGCCTGCAAAGTCAACTTTCTTGTAGCATCCTTCGCACTTGAAGAGCTTCTTGAGTGTCTTGTGGAATGCCCTGTCGTGGATCTTGAAAAAATCCACGAGTGTGTTGTCTAAATCAAAAATAACCAGACGTTTACCGTTTACAGTTTGCCGTTTGCCGTTCTGGTCATTCGGCGCACGGTTAACGGTTAACGGTTTACTGTGAACGCTCCTTATCTTCTTCATCTACCACCTCTGCATCAACAACATTCTCTCCGTTCTTTCCTTTCTTTGTTTTTTGGTTTTTGCCTTCTCCTTGAGGCTGCTGCTGCGCACCTGCTTTCTGATATA
The DNA here is from genome assembly GCA_038884515.1 of Candidatus Woesearchaeota archaeon. Taxonomy (GTDB): domain Archaea; phylum Nanobdellota; class Nanobdellia; order Woesearchaeales; family ARS49; genus JAWABT01. Next base: position 1,515 of record JAWABT010000070.1, read on the forward strand.
GCTCAGTTGCTGCTTTTTGCGCAATCTGGTTAAGCTCATCAAGCTTCTTTTTTATCTTGCTTACATCTCTTTTCTCTTCTGCCATGAGCTTTTTCAGGTCTTCTATTTTTTCCTTTATCTGGCTGATTTCTTTCTCGCTGACTTTTCCTTCAAAGTCTTTGAGTGTTTTCTCCATCGTGTAGATTGTTGTGTCTGCCTGGTTTATTATTTCTATTTCTTCTTTCTTTTTCTTGTCTGTTTCTGCGAACTGTTCTGCTTCTTTTCTCATTCTTTCAACGTCTGCCTCGTCTAGTTTGTTTGGGGCTGTTATCACGATGTTTTGTTTCTTGCCTGTTCCTTTATCGAGGGCTGTTACGTTGAGGATTCCGTTTGCGTCTATGTCAAATGTGACTTCGATTTGCGGTATTCCTCTTGGTGCTGGCGGTATTCCTACAAGGTCGAACTGCCCGAGGTGTTTGTTGTCATTTGCCATTGGCCTTTCGCCTTGGAATACCCTTATCGTGACTGCTGTCTGGTTGTCTGCTGCTGTGCTGAATATTTGTGATTTTTTCACAGGGATTGTTGTGTTTCTGTCAATCAGTTTTGTGAACACTCCTCCAAGAGTCTCGATACCCAAACTGAGCGGTGTTACATCCAAGAGAAGAACGTCTTTTACTTCTCCTGCAAGCACTCCTGCCTGTATTGCTGCTCCTGCTGCTACGCACTCCATTGGGTCAACCCCTCTTTCTACTTTGTTGCCAAGCCATTTCTGGACGTGCTCTTGGACTATGGGCATTCTTGTCGGCCCACCTACGAGAATTACTTTAGAAATGTCTTTAGCGCTCAGCTTTGCATCTTTGAGTGCCTGGTCTACTGATTTTTTGCATCTCTCAACCAATGGCTCTACCAGTTCGTTGAGTTTTGCTCTTGTTATTTTCATTGAAAGGTGTTTTGGGCCTTTGCTTGTTGCTGTTATGTATGGCAGGTTTATGTCTGTTTCCATTACTGTGCTTAGTTCTATTTTTGCTTTTTCAGCTGCCTCTCTTACGCGCTGCATTGCTGTTTCGTCTTCATTAAGGTCTATTCCTGTGTCTTCCTTGAATTTTTTTATAATGTGATTTATTAGTATATTATCCATGTCTGTTCCGCCGAGCTGTGTGTCTCCTGATGTGCTTTTGACTTCAAAGACTCCGTCTCCGAACTCCATGATTGTGACGTCAAGTGTTCCTCCGCCAAAGTCAAATACGAGGATTGTTTGTTCTTTTCCTTCTTTGTCAAGCCCGTATGCGAGTGATGCTGCTGTTGGCTCGTTGACTATTCTTACGACTTCAAGTCCTGCTATTGTTCCTGCGTCTTTTGTTGCCTGTCTCTGGTTGTCATCAAAGTATGCTGGGACTGTTATGACTGCTTTCTTGATTGGCTGGCCTAGGAATGCTTCTGCGTCTTTCTTGATTTTTTGCAGAATGAATGCTGAAATCTGCTGTGGGGTGTATTCTTTTCCGTGTATGTTATATTTGAAGTTTGTTCCCATTTTTCTTTTTGCTGCAAAGACTGTTCCTTCTGGGTTGCTGACTGCTTGTCTTTTTGCAGGCTCTCCGACAAGGACTTGGCCGTCTTTTGTGAATGCTACGAATGACGGGAATGCTTTTCCGTATAGTGATGCTCCTTCTGCGCTCGGCACTATCTTTGGCCTTCCTGCCTCTAATACTGCTGCAGCCGAATTGCTGGTGCCCAGGTCTATACCCAATATCTTTTCTTTTGTCATCTTGTTTTACCTCCGAGTTTAATTAGTTTATTAACTGTTTCTCTTTTTTTAGAATGCAACAAATGTATGCCTATTAGTTTTGCCCATCTTAATTGCGAAGATTTAAGCACACTTATTCTTTGCATCGTCTTCTTTGATTTTACAAGTCTGCCATTCAAATAAATATTCTTATCTCTTGTTTTACGTTCTAATATTGAAAATTGTATCTTATTTAGTTTCAAAAAATCACAAATTCTTCCCATGATATTGTAGTTAGAATTATATAAATAAATATGAAAATAGTTGTTTTGCTTTCTGACTGTGCCTTCTGCGTCCCAAAAAGCAGCAATAAATTGTTTAGCAAGTTTAGTATTTGTAAAAATATAATCTAATGTGTCTTTTCTTATACAGTTATTGCTTTTTATAATATTCGCAATACGGATACTGGATAATCTTAATTTCCATAAACCATCAGTTCTTATAATCTTAGCAACTGTTCCGTAAGGCTTCAAAAGTTGAAATAATTGCATTTTCAGTTTGTTATCTTTGTTAAACATTTCAACAGCATACTTTTGGATATTCCCGTCACCTAATGAAAACCCAATAATATATGCAAGCTCTGGCGTAATTTTAACTGCAGAAACTTTTTTTGTTCCCGTTTTTTCTTTGAGCACAATTTTGCTATTAAAATTTGCGGGAACCGTCAGATTTGTTATATGCCTGCGAACAGTCGGAATATTTAATTTAGAAAACCAAAACAGTAATGTAGAATCTGGAATACCCGTAATACGTTCTATTTCAGTAATAGAAAATTTAGGGTATAGCGCATTAAATATTTTTTTTAGTTTTTCAATACCAATTATTTTTTTAATAATCTGGAAATTATTTTGTTTTCTAAGTTCCTTAATTTTAGCTAATAGATTTTCATCAAATAAATCAAGCATTTTTAACCTCTGTTTGCCGTTCACACTCAC
>JAWABT010000071.1:0-4177 GCA_038884515.1 Candidatus Woesearchaeota archaeon
AGCAGAGCAAAAATAATGCAAAAGATGAAACAATACGCTCTCTTGAAGAAGCATTAAAAGAAAGAGATAAAGAGCTTAATGCAAAAGAAAAGGAAATAGCGTCTTTTAAAATGGCAAGTATTTCGTATAATACGCCAACTAAAAAAGAGACAGCCAATGATACTGAAAGGAAAATAAACAAATTGCTGGATAAGCCATATCAAAATCCGCTCACTGTGCGTGAATATAATAAGATATTCAAGCTTATGGAAAATATTGACGGTTGGGATTTGAAAAGCAAGGGTTAACAGCAGAATACGAGACGATATCTCGCTTTTGCTAAGAAAGTATCCAGATCCAGATGATGAAATGGGATATTTTAAACTCAAGCGAAATCTTAAGCAGCTTCGCAGGTATTATGAGGTTTTTGATAAAGGGTCTGTATCTGAGGTGTATAACATAAAAATTTTAATGGATGCTTACGCAAAAGAATTAAAAGAAAAACGGTCTGATTTATCAGAAAATGCCCCTTTTTATGGCAGTGTTGGCGCAGTGCTTGCAGGGCTTATTGGAACAAGCATTTATCTTAACTTTTATGATTATGTTGCTGCAGGTGGAATAGGTTTGGCCACAAGTGGCTTGATTTGCGGGACTTTGGGTGCTTTACACGATCATATTAATGCGAGAGGACACGACAACGTTTATCCTATGAGTATTTTTGGCAGTCTTGGTGGAGCTATTGCTGGCCCGATTTCATATGCCTTGTTTAATTTTTGGGAAAACACCGGCAATGTGGATTGGTTTAATGGTATTCAGGGCTTTCCTGATTTGCTTGCAAAAAGCATGCTTGGAGGAGTTGCTGCTACTATTGCTCTTTTGGCTTTGATTGCTGCTGCGAATTCTAAGAATTAGATTCTTACGGCAGTCTTTCCAGCTGCTTAAGAAGATAGTCTTCTTCTGGTCCTGCCTCTATTTTTTCAGGGCCTTTTATCTCTACTGGCTTTGGCTTTTCTTTCTCAAATGCTCCGATGTTTGAAGTTTCCTGCTTGACTGCCAGCTCTACTGTTCCCATTTCTTCTTCGCTGAGCTGCCTTGGCTTCCAGTTAAGGTTTAATTTATCTCCTTCCCTTCGGGGTATGACGTGGATTGTTGCGTGTGCGTGCTTCTGGCCTGCTGCAACTCCGTTCTGCATTAGTATGTTTGTTCCTTCTGCTCCGATTGTTTCAAAGCAGGCCATTGATATCTTGTTTGCTTTTGTGAACAGTTCTGCAACAACATAGTCAGGTATTTGCTCGAGTATTGGCCAGTGCTGTTTTGTTGTTATTATGACGTGGCCTGTTGTGCATGGCTTTATTGCGAGGAATGCAAATATTTTTTCATCTTCGTAGAGCTTTCCTTTTTTTGATTTTATCAGCTCGCATATCTCGCATTCGCTCATGAGAATAACCTCGCTATCTGGTCAAGGTCCATTTTTCCTGATTCTTTTTTTGGCTTTTTCTTCTCTTCTTTTTTTCCTGTTTCTTCTTTTTTCTCTTCCTTTTCTTTCTTTTTTTCTGGTTTTTTCTCTTCTGCTTCTTTCTTTTCCTTCTCCTCTTTCTTCTCTATTTTCTCTTCTGCTTTCTCTATTAGTTTCTCTTCTTTTTTCTCTTCTTCTTCAAGCCCCTCGATTTTTCCAAGGGCTTTTTGAACACCTTTCTTGAGAGCCTCGTATATCTTCTTGTAATCAGAATCGCTTATTGTGAACTGGGGAATATCTATTCCGACTCCGTCTCCTTCCATTCTTGGTATTATGTGGAGCATGAAGTGCTGGGCTCTCTGGCCTGCAGAAACGCCGTTTGCAACAAAGATTGTTGTTCCCTGTGCCTTGAGTGCCTTGAGAATTGCGTGTGACAGTGATTTTGTGACCATGCCTATGTGCTGTATGACATCTTCAGGTATTTGTGGCATGACCATGTAGTGCTCTTTTGTTATTAGAAGTATGTGTCCTGGGTTTGCCGGGTTTATGTCAAGGACTGCAACTACTTTGTCATCTTCATATACTTTTTTTGCAGCTGCTCTTCCTGCTGCTATGTGGCAGAATATGCATTGTTGCTTGGCTATCTCTGCCATTTGTTCAGGGGTCATCTCACCTTGTTCCATAGCTTTCTGATTTTGCTGCAAATATAAAAAGGTTTGTGTAATTTCTACCAAAATAAAATAACAAAACCTTTATAAATACTAATATCAAATTACATAAAAAAAAAGCAGGTGAGCATACATGGATATTTTTCATAGCAAAAAAGGAGTCTCTCCACTTATAGCTACAATCCTTTTGATAGTGTTCTCGATTGCCCTTGGCGCTGTTGTGATGAGCTGGGGTGAGGCATATATTGAGGAAAAGGCTGAGTTTGTGCAGACTGCAGAGACAGGTACGGGCTGTAGCAGTGCTCACTTTAGTTTGGTCAATATTGCTGGTGTTCCGCAGATATGCTTTAGGCAGAATCTCATCGAGATGATTATCGACAATAGCCCTGCAATTGATATCGCTGATATTCATACGAGAATTGTGGGCTCAAAAGATGTTTATGTTCGCGAGTCTGTTCTTGATTCTCCGCTGAAGAAAGGAAGCTCGAAAAAAGTGGTGTTTCCTATAGCTGATGTTGGTGAGATAAAGCAGATAAAATTTACCCCGCAGGTCTATATTGGGAATACCCTTACCATGTGTCCACAAGGTGCGCTACTTATTGAAAGAATTATTCCCTGCATCTGATTCAGCTTGCCATCCATTCTTTTATGGCTGATTTAAGAAGCTTAATTAATGCTTCTTTATCTTCTTTGTTTTCATCAATGATTACTTTTGCATTACACCAGTTATACCTGCAGAAATCTTCTTCTATTTTTTTGTTTGTAAAGCTTATTGTGTTATTTTGTGACTCAATCATGCGCATTATTCTGTCAAGGCTTATGTCTCTGTTTTCGCAAAACGTGCTATCTGAAACCTGGTAAAGCCTTATGCCCATATTGTTTCTCATTAATGTATTGCCGTAAAATGTTATGTTTTTTGAGTCCTGTATTGATATCCCGACTGCGTAATTTGCTATCTTACAGTTCTTTATCACCACATTGTTCTTGTTTTTTATTATTATTCCTATGCCTTCAAAATTGTTTCCTTTCAGGACAGCGTGGTTGCAGTCAATCACTATGTTATCCCTGCCTACTATTATCCCATCTGGCAGGTAGAATGTGTTGCTGCAGAACCGCTTGTCTGATGTGTATGTCTTGCCATTCATTGGCTTCTGGCAATCTGCCTGTACTGCTGTTGAGAGTATTATCATGAATAGAACTAGCAATAGGCACCTCTTTTTCAAAAACAAACACCTCTTTTTTAACTCTTTATATTCTAATACTGTTTTGGGCGTACGTATAAAATAACAGTGCAAAAAATGCAATAACATAAACTATCAAGTATAATAACCAGTCTTTGCTTATTCTCCCTACTGATTTTTCTTTTATTTCTTCTGCAGCCATTCCTGTCGGGGTTGCATTTGTATTTGCCTGTGGTGTTTCATTGGTTTTGTTTGTCTCAGGCAGAATCGCAGGTTCTGGCTGCTTGGTTTCTTGTTGTGCTTCAGTTTTTTCTTTGGGCTTTGGCGGGTCTCTTATCCCTTTGCAGTCCCTGTCATTATCTGAATTGCAGCTTTCGCTGCAGTAAAAATCATTATCATCGCAAAAACTCATGTTTATTAGCTTGTTGCAGATGTTGCTACTACAAAACCCGCCATAAATGTCCTTGTTTTCAAAAAGGAAAATATTGAATTTTGAGCTTATCACGCTTACAGGTGTTTCAGTGCTTTTGTCATTTATTTCTGTGATATTGTTCTCGTATGAGCTGAGCAGCCTCAGCCCTATTTTGTTTTTCAGCAAGCTTGTTTTTGTGATGGTTGTGTATGTTGAGTTTTTAATATATATCCCTATCTTGTATGTCAATATGTTACAGCCTTTTATTCTGACATTTTTCCTTCCATCTATACGCAGTCCTGTCTCTCCTTTCATATTTCCCCTCAAGATTGCGCCGCCGCAATCAAGCTCTATATTGTCTGCGCCTATTGATATGCCGTTTGGCAGGTCAAAGGTTCTTGCGCAGAAAACAGTGTTTTGGTATATTGCCATGCCATCTACTGGCTCTACACATTGTGCAGCTGCTGTGCCTGAAAGCAGG
>JAWABT010000072.1:0-4170 GCA_038884515.1 Candidatus Woesearchaeota archaeon
GCTGGCTAAGCAGGCCTCTTCTTTACTGTATGGCAAGTATAGTTATCGCCTTAGCTAGCAACATATCATCCATTCATACTGCAATAACAAACTATGAGCTTAAAAGAGAAGTTGCTGCCATAAAATCAGCGTATACTGCAAAAGAGAAAGAGTTTGCGGATTTTAAGAAAAAACTTGATTCTGCACTTAAAGGTATAGATATTATAAAACAAAACTGCTTTGAAATAAGTTTATGTGGCCATTATTGCAGGATTAAAGCAAAAAATAGGGAATTTAAAAGCAGCAATAATGCAGGTATTAATATTGCAGAGGTTCTTAAACTGAGCTCCCAATCCTACCAGCAAGGGCCTGAGGATATTTCAAATATCTTGTGCAATATTGATTCTGATGGCAATGGTTGTATATCTGATGTTGAGGCAGGACTTGCGCGTGAAAAAACAGAAGTGCATTACCGAAATTTGGAGGTGAAGGCATGCCAGATTTTAAGCGAATTGGACAAATACTGATTCTTTTTGCAGGAAGCCTGCTGTATGGCTGCAGCTCTACGCCTGAACCTGTTGAAACACGGCTCGGCACAAAGCACGTCAGCATGGATGTCTTGCTGTCGCACTGTAATTGCTGTGCAAAACATTATAGGATGTCTGATAAAGGCAGCGAGATAATGATGAAATATACAAAGAAAGAATACTTGTTTGACAGGATAAGCTCCTGGGAAGATGTTGAAAAATTTTATGAATCAGCAGATGCGAATAAAGATGAAATTCTTAGTTTAGAAGAAGTTGTTGATTTCTATGAAAAGAACAAATAAAATCTATTCTTAAATTAGTTTGTTTTTTCATCCAGATTTTTCAAAATCTCATTAATCCTGTCTCTTAAATAATAGAAATAAGCAATTCTTTTTATTCCTTCTGGGCTTGCATCTTCCCCAAGGTCTTCTTTTGCTTTTTTTATGTATTTTATGTCCAGAATTATTTCTTCTATTTTTTCTTTTTTCTCTTCTTTTTGTTCTTCTATTTTTCTTTCATTTCCGATGAATCCTATCTGGTCTGGGTTTTCATTGTGCATTCTTGCCAGCAGGTTGTCTTCCTTGTCATCTTCTGACTTGTAGTATCCTCTCTTGAATTTCTTTTCTTCAGGCATATCTTCAGGCATAATAATAGATATGTTTGTTATGTTTATATTTCTTGCGAAAATCCAAAACCTTTAAATCCTGAATGTTGTTTTTTCACTCCATACGGGCTCATAGCTCAGCCTGGTAGAGCACTCGATCAAGCTTTTCTAAAGTTTGAAGTGACGCTCTTACTGCCAGCAAAGGTGTTAGCCATCTTGGTTAAAGAAACCGAGTGGTCGGGGGTTCGAATCCCCCTGGGCCCGTAACGAAGTGAAGGGTCAGGGACCAGCAAAACGTGTTTTGCGCTGCCCCTTGGCCTGTATTTTTATTTATCTTCTCTAATACAATAATACATTTAAATGAAAACTTAAAATCTTTTCTTTTATGGCTGGTTGCAATATTCAGATGGCTGATTTTCACGCGCGGTATGAAAAGACAGCAAGCTACAAGCTTGCGCAGACAGGGATGAGCACTGTCTGGCTGATGCGTGACAAAATCTATGGAAGAAAAGTTGTTGTTAAGTTTCTTAATCCTAAAACAGAAGACTTGCCTGCTTTGGAGAAAGACAACCTGATGCGGGAGTTCAGGGAGCGTTTTGAGCAGGAAGCACAGATTGCTGCCCAGCTGATTCACCCGAATATTGTTACTGTTTATGATTTTGGCACGATTGACAACAAGCTGCACTATATTGTTTCTGAGTATGTTGATGGCAGGAATTTTGAAGATGCTTTGAATGATGTGAGAAAAAAAGGCATTTTTTCAGTAGATGAGGCGCTTTTGATGTTTTATCAGATTTGCGAGCCTATTGCTTTTGCGCACAATAAGGGAAACATAATTCATAGGGATTTGAAGCCGAATAATGTTCTTCTTGGTATGAATGGAAAGCTTGCTGTTTGTGATTGGGGCATATCTAAGATACTTCAGCGTGATGCAGGGGATGATGGTTCTGGCTCAAAGCTTAACCTTCAGCAGCAGTTTGTTACTGCTCCTGACGTGATAATTGGGACTCCTTCTTACCTTTCTCCTGAGCAGGTGCGCGGGCAGCCTGTTGATAAGAGGACAGATGTTTACCAGCTCGGCGCTGTCCTTTATTACATTCTTACAGGGAAGTTTCCTTTTTCTTCAAAACAAGAGGCAATCAGGAGAAGGCAGGAGCTTGACGACCATTCTTACGAGAAGATTCAAGGGCTTGATTCTGCATTGATTAGAATTCAGGAAAAATCAATGCAGACTGAAAAAGAAGACAGGTACCAGAGTGTTGAAGAATTTCAGGCAAAGATTAAGTCATACATGGATACAAGGCTTAATACAGAGGAAATATTGCCAGAAGCCTCTGGAACAACACTGACGAGATTATTCAGGAGAGGAACTCAAAAGAAAAAACCAAAACAGGTTCTTATTCTTTCTGATATTGTCAAGAAGTGGGTTAAAAGGTAAAAAAAGTTTTATTGTTAGCGATTCTGTGTTTTAGCTAGCGGGTAGTTGCCTGTAGCTAGTAGCTCTCGAATATCTACCAGCTACTTGCTACTTTACTTTTTAGTTTATTGCTGTTACTGTTATTGTTTTGTTTATCGTGAATGTTTTTGTGTTGCTTGTGTTCCATGTTCCGTTTATTTCACAGGCAATCTGTTCACATTTTGGTGTTGGTGTGATTGTTCCTATTGGTATTTGTATTCCGCTTGTTGTTATGTTGTGTAGGTATATGCATACTGTGTTGCTTGTGTTGTAGCTGTATCCTGTTACTGATGTTGGTGTGAAGCATCCTGTGCTTGAGTACGTGCTTGGTCCGTAATTGGTGAGGTTGCTGCAGTTTGAGTTCAGGCCTACTGTTGTGTTTAGGTCTCTGCAGCACATTTGTAGGTCTTGCATGCTTATGTTTCTGTCTGGTGTTAGGTTTATTGTTATGTTGTATGTGTTGAACATTCCCCATATTTTTTCTACTTCTGCCTGGCATGTTCCTTGTGCATCAAACACGCACCCTATGCATGTTCCCATTGTTGTGTCAAATGTTCCTGTGAAGTTCTGCCATCTTAGCTGGAAGTTCAGTATGTTAATGTCAGGACTCATTGTTTCAATACCAACAATCTTGTCAACAGTAAACTGCATGGTACCATTGGGATTGGTTGCTGATAATGTAAGGCTTGTATTTATGAAATCCAAGAATACTGAATTATTGTCCATAGACGGTCCTGCCAATACGTATGTTGCGTAATCGCCTGCAATGCCGCCATTTGATACTGCTGTTATGAATGCAGCATCTGTTGTTGAGATGTTGAATACTTCATAACTGCTTAGGAAATTGCTTCCGCTATTTAGGACTGCAACAGTGCTGTTTGATGTCACGCCAAACATCAAGACAGGATTTATTGATGTTCCGCCCATTGGTGCAGCTGGTGCTGAATATGTGGTTGCAGTCTTTGGCTCTCCTTGTGAATTCGCATTTACTACAACAAATGTACCACCACCATCTGCTTTTTGGTAAGCATATTCTACTTCATACCTGTCTGAGCTTATTGTCACTCCGTCTTTTCCAGCAGCAAAACCCCCAGATATTTTTTTTATTTTTATGTTAATTATCTTCACATCTGGAGGAACTGTTCCTGATGCAGCTCCGCTTGCTCCGTTTGCACCGCCTGTCGTGATTACTGCTGCATAATGGTCTGCTCCATCCTTATAAGAGCCTGCTGCAGCAAAATTTTTTCCATCAGGCAGGACTGCTGCACTTGTTATTGTTAAAGCATTGCCAATTTTAGGATAATATTTTTCGCCCTGTCTAATAATACCATCGCCGTATATCCGAAGCACTCCAAATCCGTTTGTTAGCGCTTCATATGAAAATATCATCAGATTCTGCCCAAATGTTTTGTCATTTTCACTTGTTGTAGGCTCGCCTGGAAGAGGAATCATTGCATCGATTTTTTCATTGCCGCCAGGAGCGCCAAGTACTTCTATAACATTCTTTAATTCTGGATACGGCTGAATAATTGTTTTTTCTAAAAGAAAAGAGCCCGCACCCACTCTTGAATTTGTCGTTTCATGATTTATTTCGTATGAAAATA
>JAWABT010000073.1:0-4017 GCA_038884515.1 Candidatus Woesearchaeota archaeon
TACAGAAAAAGAGACTTTATTTTCGGTAGTTGCAGCTATGGTCTCAAAGGATAAGCGCTCTACCTATTGGGAGAGCAGGCAAGAAAGATATTTTTTTCAACAGGACAAGTTATTGATGGATAGGCCAATAATCATTTTCATAGAACTAGCACTTGTCATATTCCTTGCATACAGGCAGTTCAGGAAGAAATAAAATGATAAACACTTACGAAACAACAATTTCTAACCTGCAGAAAAAAGGAAGAGTATTGATGCTACGGCTTGATTTTGCAAAAGATGTTCAGTTCTCATTCACGCCAGGGCAATTCATAATGGTAAACTACAAAGACGAACAAGGAGAATTCAAAAGAAGCTACTCAATCGCATCAGACCCAGAGCACAAGCACTACATTGAATTATGCGTCAGCTTGAAAGAAGGAGGAAGAGGCTCTACATTATTGGCAAAAGCAAAAAAAGGAGACAAGCTAAAAATATCAGGCCCATTCGGAGCATTCCATCTGGAAGACAAGCAAGGAGAAATAATCCTCATAGCAGGAGGAACAGGAATAAGCCCATTAAGAAGCATGATAAAACACCTTCTTAACATAAAATATCCTCACAAAGTATACTTATTTTACTCATTCAAAACAGAAGATGATTACCTGTACAAAGAAGAGTTTGAAAAACTCGCAAAAGAAAACAAAAACTTTGTATACATCCCGATATGCACGCAAGCAGGCCCAAAATGGAAAGGAGAAAAAGAATACGTGCAAAAGATATTCAAGAAATATGTCAAAGGAACAAAAAACAAAGACATCTATGCCTGCGGGCCAGTTCCAATGGTAGATGCTGTATTCCAAGAATTAAGAGGATTCGGATTCAGGCCAGAGCAATTGCACAGAGAGATTTGGACTGTATGATTTTCTGATAGCAAAATCTTTAAATAATCCCTGCTTCTTTCTGTTTAAGGTGAGTGGGATGTTTTCATTAGATGATTTAGACTATTTACGATTGCGGGTATTTGAGAACAGGTTCAACAAGAAAGACATATACTTATTTATCTCTGAGAATGGGGTAAAGCACTTTTACAGAATTGAAAGAAACAATGAAAAAAAGCAAGACAAAATCCTGATACACAGAGAATTCTACGAAACAGATGATGAACTGCATGAGCGCGCCAAAAATCTGGCAGGAAAAGTAAATGAAGAAACAGCAGTCATAATAGCAGAAGACGCAGGCGATACTTCTTTTCCAGGGGATATCAGCGAAAAAGTCAAGCTCGCTCTTCTATTCTACAGCTGGGAAAGCGAAAGGCAGAGTGAAGAAAAACAAGTTAATCAGTAATATTTAAATAACCCCCTCTTTTCCTTCTTCTCATGCCCAAAAAAACATTTTACATAACAACTGCAATAGATTATCCTAATGCAAAGCCTCATGTAGGGCATGCTTATGAGAAAACAGTAGCAGATGCGCTGGCAAGATGGCACAGGCAAAATGGCGAGGATGTATTCTTCCTTACTGGCTCTGATGAGAACAGCCTGAAGATAGAAGAAGCTGCAAAAGCAGCAGGAATGTCAACACAGGAATTCCTTGAAAAGATGATTCCGTTCTTCAAAGAGCTATGCAAGAAACTAAACCTGTCCAACAATGATTATATCAGGACAACAGAAGCAAGGCACAAAAAAGTAGCGCAAGAGATTTTCAAAAAGGTCTATGACAAAGGAGAAATCTACAAAGGAACGTACAAAGGATATTACTGTGTGGGCTGCGAGGCATTCATAACAGAAAAAGACCTTATCAATGGAAACTGCCCTGTGCACCAGAAACCACCAAAAGAAATAGAAGAAGAAAGCTACTTCTTCAAAATGAGCAAATACCAAGAAGCACTCATAAAACACATAGAACAGCATCCTGACTTCATACAGCCAGAAGCAAAAAGAAACGAAATACTAAACAGACTAAAAGAACCATTAAGAGACCTAAGCGTATCAAGAGCAAGCACAAAATGGGGAATACAAACACCAATAGACAAAGAACACATAATATACGTATGGTTTGATGCACTAATAAACTACATTTCAGGAATTGACTATCCAAAAGCAAAATTCAAAAAATACTGGCCGGCAAACGTGCACATCATAGGAAAAGACATCGCATGGTTCCACACAGTAATCTGGCCATGCATGCTCATGGCAGCAGGAATAGAGCTTCCAAAAACAGTCCATTGTCACGGATTCATAAACTTCAAAGGAGAAAAACTATCAAAATCAAGAGGAATAGTAATAGACCCAATAAAACTAGTTGACGAATACGGAACAGACAGAGTAAGATACTTCTTCCTCAAAGAAATAGTCGCAGGAGAAGACGGAGACTTCAGCTACGAATCACTTGCCACAGTAGCAAACGCAGACCTGGGAGATGCCCTGGGAAATCTTTTGCAAAGAACAGCAGTAATGATACACAAATACTTCAACGGCGAAATACCAAAACCAGAAAAATTCGAAGAAATAGACAACAAACTAATTGAGCACTCAGACATACTTGAAGCAACAGACCAGTTCATGAACAAATACGAATGGCACAGGGCAGTCGAGAAAATATGGGACTTCATCAAAGCATGCAACAAATACATAAACGACACAGAGCCATGGAAAATACAAGACCAGAAAAGACTTGCAACAGTGCTTTACACATTAGTTGAGTGCCTAAGAATAATATCTATATTCACGTGGCCATTCATCCCAGAAACAGCAGAAAAACTCGCAAAACAAATAGGACAGGAAATAGGAACATTCAAAAAAGCAAAATTCACCAAAAAAACAACAGGAAAACTCCCAAAGCCAGAGATACTTGTAAAAAAACTTGAGATAAAGAAAGAAGAAGACCCATTCAGCACAGTCAACCTGAAAGTCGCAAAAGTATTGAATGTAAAAGACATGCCTGACTCAGACAAGCTGTATATACTCGACATTGACTTAAAAGACGAGAAAAGAATCCTCGTTGCAGGATTAAAGCAGCACCTAAAGCCAGAAGAAATAAAAGGCAAAAACATAGTCATTGTCTCAAACCTAAAGCCAGCAAAAATAAGAGGCGTCGAGAGCAAAGGAATGCTCCTTGCAGCAGAATCAAAAGGAAAAGTAACCCTGCTCGAAGCCCTGAAATCAGAGCCAGGAGAACAAGTCTATATTGAAGGAATAGAGCCAGGCACAGAAGAAATAACAATCGAGCAATTCAGCAAAATAACACTCACAACAAAAGACAAAAAAGCAATATACAAAGGAAAACCATTAAAAACAGACAAGGAAGAAATCTTTGCAAACATTCCAGACAATGCAAGAATAAGATGAAACCTCTTAGCATCTTGCTAATTATTCTCATCCCAATCATCATCTACTTAATTTCTTTTGGTTTTTTTGTTTACAATGAGCAATTTTATACACAATTGACTGATGAATACAGCAGTGTTCCTGAAAAAGCAAGAGAGATGAATCCAGACATGATTGATTATTTCAAGACAGGAAACATTCCTGCATCTTTCTCTGAGTTTTCTGAGAAAGAAAAAAGCCATCTTAATGATGTAAGAATTGTAATTAATTATCTGCTTATTCTTTTGATGATTTTAATCGCTTCTTTTATTGTTTTAATCCGCTATGCAGAAGCCAAAAGAAAAATATTCCTTTACGGCGGAATAATCACGATAATAATCCCTTTGCTTTTTATTTCGTTTCCTTTTGATTTTCTTTTTACACAGATGCACAATATTTTTTTTGTAGAAGGAACATGGGTTTTTGAGGGAACTGATTTGATTGTTAATCTTTATCCTTTTGAATTTTTCTTTTCTTTTGCGAAACACATCTTTTTAACTGGATTTTGCCTTGGCATGGTGATTACTTTCATTACATGGCTCTCAAATAGGAAAAAATAAATCTATATCTTTGACTACCACAAAATTTAAATACGGGTTTGTTATTTTTGAATAGCAACAAAATATTTTTCAGGGGGGAGAACTAAAAATGAAAAAAATGAGGAAACTAACAG
>JAWABT010000074.1:0-4011 GCA_038884515.1 Candidatus Woesearchaeota archaeon
TCTTGTGTGCACAATAATTGGCTTCTTTATCTTTTCAGCCAATGCTATTACCTTCTGAAAATTCTCTTTCTGCTCTTTCTCATGCTCCCTGCCCCAATTAAAATCAAGGCCAACCTCTCCAATTCCAGCACATTTATCTTTATTCTTGATAATCCACTCAATCTCCTTGTCAATATCAAATGCCTGAATATCTCTTGCAAAACCAATTGCCTCACCTTCCTCAAGCTCTTTTGCAAGAGCATCAATAGGATAAATCCCAAAAGTCGGGTGAACTACATCATACTTCTTTGCAATCTCAAGAATATTCCTATTCGTAATTGAATTAACTCCTGAAGTAAGTATGTGCTTGATTCCTGCTTTCCTTGCCCTTTCCACAACCTGGTCAATATCATTCTTGAACTGGTCATGGTCCAGGTGAGCGTGGACATCTACAAGGTTCATTCATATCACATCTTTTACACTTGCCCAAATCAATGGCAGTGCAATTGTTGCATCACAATAAACATCAATGAACTTGCCTTTCTCATGCATCTTGCCCCAGCTAATTCCTTCTCTTAGCTCTGCCCCTGAGCTTCCGCCCCACTGAGGCAGGTCTGTTGAAATCTGAACACCATAATCAGCCCCTTTACTGAACTGCATAGACTGCTGGATAAAATTCTTAGGAGTCCCACCACCAACATACATGACTCCGTTCTTCTTGCTGTCCCAAGCAATTGAAATAATCTCTTTCATATCCTCTATGACCGGCAAGTCAAACTTCTTTCCAGCAGCCAATCTTCCCCAAAGCATCAAACCAATTCCACTATCTGCAAGAGCAGGACAGAATACTGGAATTTTCTTCTTAAAACAAACTTTTAGAATTGAATTTTCTCCTGGAATCAGCTCACCAAGCTTCCACAAGAAATCCTTTATTGTTTTTGATTTTGACAATTCATCATAATGCTTAACAAAAAAATCTTCTAATTTTTCATAGACTTCATTTTTCATGAAAGAATCATAAATCCTGTCAATTCCCTTGTCATGCAATTCCTTGTCATCAACATTATGAGTTCCCTGAAAATGCTGAAACCCAAGAGCTTCGAACATATCATGAGTAAGATTAGCTCCTGTTGTGACAAAAACCTTGATTTTACCAGAACCGAGCAGGTCAATAATTATGTTTTTCATCCCCCCAGGAACCATTGCCCCCGCAAGGCCAAAGAAAACACTACATTCCCTATCAGCAAACATATCCTTCATAATTGCAGATGCTTTTGCAATCCTCCCAGCACCCATAACACCAGAACCAGACATCTGGCTGACTAACTCAGACACTTTCATTCCCTTCTTGACTTCTATGTGCTTTATGGGATTCATAAGAGAGAACAAACGAAAGGGGTTTTATAAAAGTAATGGTCTAAAAGAACAATCTTGCAATCTCAACAAGAATAAATGCAAGATAAATCCCAACAAGCAGCAAGCCATACTTCATTGTAAGTATTTTCTTCTGCAGTAAAAACATCATAATAGTTATTGAAATAGCAAGGAAAAGAAGAGAAGGCCAGATTGCAGAAACTGGAATAGTTATAGGGGCAATTATTGCAACAATCCCAAAATAAAGGACAAGCTCAATCATAGTGCTTCCGAGAACATCACCAACACCAATGCCAGTATGCCCCTTAAGAACAGACTTGAAGCCAACCAGAAAATCAGGAAGAGCACTACCAACACCAATAACAGTCAAGGCAATAAAGTAAGGAGGAATGCCAAGATTATTTGCAACAAGTATTGAACTAAAAACAAGATACCTGCCCGCAAGAATCATAGCAGCAAGAGCACCAATAAAAATAAACGCGTCCTTCCAAATATTCTTAAGCTTAACATCCTTTTTTATCTTGCCAAAAGTCCCTTCAACACGCCAGAGCATAACTATATAAAAGACAAAAGCAGCAACAAGAATAACACCATCGAACCTGGACAGCTTTGAGTCAAATAATAGCAGCAAAGGAAGCATAAGCATAACCCAGATCAAAATCTTTCTCTTCTCAAGCAAAGGGCACTCTATATCCAGCTTCTTTCCACCAACAAGAACAAGAACACCAATCACAAGAGCCATATGAACCATATTGGTACCAAGAATAGAGCCAAACATAACACCAACCTCCTCTGCAGCAAACCCCATCAGAGAAGCAATAACCTCTGGCATAGAGGCTGCCATAGCAACAACAACAAAACCAATGATATAATCACTCAATCCAAGAATGCGGGCATAATCAGCAATACCATCAACAAGAAGGTCAGCTGCCTTCACGATAATGAAAAGGCTGGCAAGCATTACAAGTATGTTGAAAAAGTATGTGCTGGCAACAAGACTCAGTATAAAGTCAATCATGACAAAAATTTTAATGACGAGAATATATATTCTTTGTTTGTAACCCGGGAGTAACAAAGACCGAAAACTTTAAATACTATCATCTGCTTTATTGAACCGAAGCCTTTAAATAAAGGCACAAAAAAACAAGGGATAGGTGGTAAAAAATGACAATTGTAGGATTAAATTTCAGCAAAATAATTGTTGACAGACAGGGAATGCCAAAAGGAAAGATAAGCGTAACAAACAACATACAAGTAAAAGCTGTTGAAAAAACAGACCTTGCTGTCGGCAAAGCAAAACAAAACGCTCTCAAGTTTGAGTTTGAATTCAATGCAAAATACGAACCAAACATTGCAAGCATAAAACTTGAAGGCACAACAACATATTTTGATGCACCGGAAAAAATAGAGGAGCTAGAGAAAGCATGGAAAAAAGATAAAAAGCTCCCAAAAGAAGTAATGACACCTGTGCTTAACAACATACTCACAAAATGCAATATTGAAGCACTGATATTGTCAAGGGAAGTCAATCTTCCACCACCAATGCAGCTGCCAAGTGTTCAATTAAAATAGGCGTTACTTAAAGGCTTCTAATCATTGTAGGAATAAGATAGTTAGTGATAGCAGGAGAAACATAAAAAAATGAAAGAACAGAAACTAAAAGTCGTGGAAGCAATACAAGACGATGTTAATAAAGGAATTGTCAGAATAGACTCTGGATTCATGCGAGAGCTAGGGGTAAAACCAGGAGACATAATAGAAATAGAAGGCGGAAGAAAAACAGTCGCAATGATAGACAGAGCCCTCCCAGGAGACATAGGCCTAAACCACATAAGAATGGACGGAATTCTAAGGAAGAACGCAAAAACAGGAATAGGAGAACTTGTTACAGTCAGAAAAACAGAGATAAAAGAAGCCAAAAAAATAACAATCGCACCAGTAAGAGAAGACGTCGTTATAAGAACATCAAACCCAGAAATATTCAAACAAGGACTGCTCGGAAGAGCAGTAGTCAAAGGAGACATAATATCAGTAGGCGGAACAAGAAGAAGAAGACTGACAACAAGCGGAAACCCGCTCTTTGATGACATCTTCAGCATAATGGAATCAAGCAACGGGCCATTCGGAGCATTTGGCTTCGGAGACCTGAAATTCATAGTTGCAGAAACAAACCCAAAACAAGCAGTCATAATAACAGACGCAACAGAAATCACACTCAACCCGCACGCAGTAAAAGTAGAGGAAGAAACAGCAGCACCAGAAGTAACATACGAAGACATAGGCGGCTTGAACGATGAAATCAAAAAAATAAGAGAAATGGTAGAACTCCCACTAAAACACCCAGAAATATTTGAAAGACTGGGAATAGAACCACCAAAAGGAGTCCTCCTGCACGGACCCCCGGGAACAGGAAAAACACTCCTAGCAAAAGCAGTAGCAAACGAAACAAACTCACACTTCATCCTAATCAACGGCCCAGAAGTAATGTCAAAATACTACGGACAATCAGAAGAAAACATAAGAAAAAAATTCGAAGAAGCAGAAAAAAACGCACCAGCAATAATATTCATAGACGAAATAGACGCGATAGCACCAAAAAGGGAAGAAGTTGTTGGTGAGGTTGAGAAAAGGGTTGTGGCACAGCTCCTAACGCTTATG
>JAWABT010000075.1:0-3998 GCA_038884515.1 Candidatus Woesearchaeota archaeon
AATAAACCAATTTAAACACTAACGGACTTTCATAGGACAAACAGAAAAGAACAAAGAACAGTTACGGCACAATTTCCGATTGGTGCCATACTCTATAGAATTTGCACTTCATTTTTAAAGGTTACGTTTTTACTGCTGTAAAAAGTAATTTCAGCAAATATCTGATTTGCTGTAATTTGCGTTTTTGTAAAATAAAAAAGGCAATCTCAAAAAGGCAAGTTTATACCAAAAGGTTTATAAACAAGTAAATCACTTTTTGCAATATTACTATATATTGTTAAAAAGAGGTGTAAGTATGAACAAGAAGGCAGCTCTAGAAATCTCTATTAATGCTATTGTTGTTTTGATTCTTGCAATAACAATACTCGGACTTGGGCTTGGCTTTATCAAGTCGCAGTTTGGGACTGTTTCAGAGCAGTTTACTCAGGTTAGTTCTGAGATAAAGTCATCTTTGATTGAAAAAATTAAGGAGTCTGGCGAATTGCTTGTCTTCAACAGAGCTGAGATCGAGGCAAAAGTCGGAAAACCAGAGGCGTTCTATGTCGGCGTTAAGAACACAGCCAGCGGAGAGAAAGGAAGTGTCTGTTTCAGATTGGCAATAAAATGCCTAAGACCTCTTAATCCAGATAATACCTGCACTGCAACTGTTGACAGGAATGCTGCTGTTGGCGGAAAGGACGATATGGGAAACACCCCTGTTGAGAACTGGGTGAAGATGTTTGAAGAAGTTGATATAAAGAATGCAGATGTTGGCGTGTTCCCTATAACACTGCAGATTGCAAAAGCTCTTCCAGACACTTATTTGATGGAGTTCAATGTTTACAAGTCATCTCTTAATGGAGATTGCGAGAATGCAGGTGATTTTGAGATTTATCAGTCAAAGCAGTTTTTCATTAAGCTCACATAAAGGTGGTGTTTTATGGCAAAGATTAAAAGAAGATTAACTGATGAAGAAGAATTTGAGATAATGAAGCTTGTGCTTGACAAGTTCCTCTGGCTTGGCGTGATAATCATGGGCTATGGTTTGTATGTTACATTTACCAAGACAGTAGGCACAGGGATATGGTATATCATTGCAGGAGCTGTTGTGCTTTTGCTGTTTGCCTGGTTCATTGTCAAGGAATTTGAATTCATCAGATGAAGCTAAAGATATTTTTTATTTTTCTTTTGGCACTTTCTTTGTTAGCAATCACTGCCTGCGAGAAGGCAGAGTGCAAGACAAATGCTGACTGCATAAGACAGCACTATACTAGCTCATGCATAGAAAGGAAATGCGTCTATTCACCGATTCCGGGAGAATGTGGCAACGCTATCTGTGAAATAAACGCAGGAGAAACAAAGTGCAGCTGCCCTGATGACTGCGGGATATGCGCTGGTCCTGTAAGTCCAAACATGGAACTTGTCTGTGTAAGGAATGCTTGCCTTGAAAGTGTTCCGCTTGAAAAGATAAGGCCTATTGAATCATCTGCAGAAATCACTGCGGGGGGAGATAAATTAAGAGTGATAACTAATTATAACCAGCCATTTAATATGCTGAGTAACACTTTTAATTTGAAGTTTTCGCTTGTAACAGAAAGCAAGTACAATAGGGATAGAAGAATTGCTGGTATTATCCTAACAGGTCAGACCTCTGATAAGAGGACAGTTACCCTTGTTGACAAGACAATAAATAGGAATCTTTGGCCTGGCACTGATGTTGAAGTTTCTTTAGCAATACAGTTCCCAACAACCCTTAAGGAGGGAAGCCTGACCAATCTTGAGCTTCAGATAAAATATGAATATTTAACTGGAACAGGTGCTCAGGCAGCCCAAAAGAGCGTTATCATTAAAAACCCTTACAGAGGAATTACTTTCGCGTGGGTGAAGCCAACAACCCCACATCCATGCCCAGAGAGCTGTGATGACAACAATCCTGGAACAGAAGATGTCTGCAGCGCATCAACAAATTATTTCTGTGAGCACAGGCCTCTGCCGAACGTGTGCGGCAATTTCATCTGTGATGCAGGAGAGGACAGGTGCACGTGCGCTGTTGACTGTGGTCCTTGCGAAGGAGATGCTGGGCTCTACATGGAGTATGCTTGCGTGCAGAGCAAATGCACTGCACAACTAAAGCCAGGTGTTTCACTGACACCAAACTCTATCTTCGATGACAGGAACATAGGACCTTTTCACCTGCAGAACAATTACATTTACAAGAATCCTTTTGACGTGGCTACAGAAAAGTTTATTCTTAATTTCAATCTTTATGATAAAGAACAGGATGTCAGTAACATCAAATTAACTGCTTTCAGGCTTTTTGAGGGGACAAATGAGATTGCTGCAGTTGTCCAGCCGTTGGCCCTTCAGACCATTGGAATGGGTTCAAAAATAGAGATAACTGTCCCGCCACAACCGCTTCCTGAGATTGACAGGAGCATTACTGTACAGGTTTGGTATGAATACACTAAGGGCAATCAGTCAAATAAAGGAAGCTATGGCAAGCAAATAGGCAAGATAACTTTCCTCACACCAAAATGAACACAAAAGGTTTTGAGCTTTCTGCAACAATAATTGTGCTGCTTGTAATCTCAGTTATAATATTTGCAGGCGGGATAATAATAGTCAAGAAATTCTTTTCAAGCGCAGAAGAGATAAAGGGAGAGATTGAGCGCTCAACCCAGGAGCAGATAGAGTCCTTGCTTAGGGAGGGCGGGCTTGTTGCGATTCCATTGAACACAAAAACAGTTGCCAGGGGCAAAGGAGGAATCTTTGGCCTTGGGGTGAGAAACATAGGCTCAGAGGGCGAGTTTTGGGTTGCTGTGAAATTCTACAAAGCTTTCCTGCCTGACCAGAAGACACCTATTTCTGTTGATGAAGATTACATCAATGAGCATTGGCTTCTTTATTCAGAAGAGCCTTTCAGCTTGGCACCTAACAAGTACAGGATGATTCCTATTGCTTTCAGCGTAGGAAATTCTGTTGATGCTTTTGGGACACTTACAACTCCAGGAACTTACATGTTTAATGTCTGTGTTTTCAAGGGCCAGCCAGATGAGTGCAATCTTGATGCTTTCAGCGTGACTGGATTCCCAGATAATCTTTACAGCAAGAAAGTTTATCAGATTTCTGTTAATGTTCCTGCTTAGAAAAAATATAAAAAAGTAAAATAAAAAAATTAAAAATTTATTTCAGCTTCTTGTCAATTACTTCCTTGAATGCACTGAATGGCTGTGCGCCGACAAGAAGCTCGTCTTGTATAACAAAGCTTGGTGTTCCTTGCACGCCTATGCTCTGTCCTTCTTGAATATCCTTCTCAACTCTTGCTGAGTATTTGTGGCTGTCAAAGCACTCATTGAATTTGGTCGTGTCAAGCCCAAGTTCTTCTGCCCATTTCTTGAGATTTTCTTCACTGAGCTCTCCTTGGTTTGCAAAGATTTTGTCATGCATCTTCCAGAACTTGCCCTGCTCTCCAGCACACTCTGTTGCCTCAGAAGCTGGCTTTGCATTCGGGTGGAATCCTAATGGGAAGTGCTTGAAGTAGAACTTTACTTTGCCTGTGTCAACATATGTTTTCTTCAGTTCAGGCCAGGTCTGTGTCTCGAATCTTGCGCAGAATGGGCACTGGAAGTCATCGTATACAACTATTGTCACTGGCGCATCTTTCTTTCCCAAGAAGCTTACTCCCTCAAGATTAAGGTTTTTTACATCAATTGTTGGTGCCTGTTCTTTTTGAGGCTGTTCAGCTGGCTTTGCCTCTGCAGCAGCTCCTCCTGTAGGTGAAGCTTCCCCGCCGAACCTGAATCCGTGCGTGAAGATGCTTACCAACAGCAGCACAAATAATATTCCTGCTATTGCCTGCCATAGTGTTACTTTGCTTATTCTTATTTCTCCATTACTCATTTGATAATCACCCCACCCTGTTAATACAGCCATAAAAAAAATAATCTGTATTTAAAGGTTTCCAAATAGCGCGATGATTGGACGCTGCGGGTATCGAACCCGCGGCCTCATCGCTGCGA
>JAWABT010000076.1:0-3994 GCA_038884515.1 Candidatus Woesearchaeota archaeon
CCGTGAGAAATCTTTAATGTTTTTAATAGATACACGAGTGAGCGGATCTAAATCAATTTCCCGCAACACCTTCTTTTCTTTAAGCAAATCATAGGTCTTCTTGTCTTTTGCATTAAGCTTGTCAGCATACGCCTGAAGCTGGCCACCTAGTTCTGGAATATAATAAAGCGGAGAACTACCAATTTTAATGTTTGAAACTTTAAGCAAGTCTTTCGATACAAGTTCTGAAAGCATGGCCGAAGCAAATAAAGAATTTGTATTCAATGCCTTTGCAACCTGGACAGGAAGCACTGGCGAAAGCTTTGCCATCGAAAGAATTTTATCGCGATAATCCACCATAACAACATCAGAATAATGTTGGGTATAAATAAATTATGGTGGTGCAATGCTATGGCCGCATCCACCTGACTTCCCAATAACTCACATCACCTTCATCATCAACAACACCAATCATCAACTTTTTCTTTGTGCTGTGTGCAACCCTATTCTTAGCCGCAAATTCCTGCCACGTAAGAGAATTTGTCTCATGCACAGGATAAACAATCCACTTTGCATGATCCTCACCCGGCTTCACGCCACGCTCATAAATCCTGAAATCAGCACCAAACTTCAGGGCTGTCTTAATTATGTATCCCCTACTTCTGATATCGCTGAAAACCTTATACCTGACCCAGAAATTCTTCTCAAGGCGAGATGCTTTTTTCAAAAAAACTTTTGCACTTATCTCTTTATTTCTGCTATCTAATAGCATAATCTTCTCTTTCTCAACAAGATACATTGTTTCCAGAAGCGAAAGCTGAACACGATTATCAGGAAGAAGAGTCCCATACCTGCTTTGGTCATATAATTCCTTGGCTTCTCCAGAACATTCTGTGATAACCCTGCCATTTTCAAAAACTGCTTTGACTGTTGCTAATGCTTTTACCATTATTTTAGTTTAAAAAGAGCAGGTTTAAAAAGGTTTTTATATTTATCAGGTATAAGTGATTAAAATGCAACTAACAATACTTGGAACATCAGCCACAGTGCCAACAAAGGAGAGAAACCACTCTGGCTACCTGCTCACTTACGATGCAGAAGGATTGCTGTTTGACTGCGGTGAGGGAATACAGAGACAGATGAAAATAGCTGGAATAAGCTTCTCAAAAATAACAAAAATACTTATCTCGCATTGGCACGGAGACCACATACTTGGACTTCCTGGCTTATTACAAAGCATGGCAATGCATGAATACACAAAAAACCTACACATATATGGCCCGCCTGGTTCTGAAGAGAAATTCAAAAAACTACTTGAGGCATTTGAATCATCATACCAAATAGAAGCAACAATGCATGACATAAAAGAAGGAAAAATAATAGACAACAAAGATTTCTATGTAGAAGCATATCCTTTAGCGCATGGCACAAAATGCTATGGCTATAGGTTTATTGAGAAAGACAAAAGAAGAATAAAGATGAGTGCAGTTAAAAAATTAGGCATACCAGAAGGCCCCTTAATAGGAAAATTGCAGCAGGGACAAGCAATCACTGTAAAAGGAAAGAAAATAATGCCAGACATGGTTTCGACACTCATAAAAGGCAGAGTTTTTGGATACATATCTGACACGAGACCAAACAAAGGATGCTACCAGATTGCAAATGAAGCAGACGTATTACTTTGCGAATCAACATACATATCAGATGAAAAAGCAAAAGCAGAAGAGTACAAACACATGACTGCTGATGAAGCTGCACAAATAGCATCACAAGCAAACGCTAAAAAATTGATTCTAACACACATCAGTGCAAGGTATAAAGATGCTCACGTGCTTGAAGCAGAAGCAAGAACTATTTTTGACAATAGCTTTGCAGCAAAAGACTTCATGAAAATAATATTATAAAAATCAAATAATTATTTCTTCAGAGCCAACTTGATATCTTCTGCTTTTATAGTCTTCCTGCCAGCATGCTCTGCATAGCGTATGGCATCCTTAGAAATCTTATCTACAATACCTTCAACAACTTCTTTCAATGCAATCTTTGCATCATCGCTGACTCTTTCTGCACCTGCCTGCTTAAGTATTCTTTCCATGGCAGCAAGCGGAATAAGCCTTTTTTCAGAATCTGGCATTTATTTCACCTTATTTGGCAAAACAGAGTTTGATTATTTAAATTTTTCTAAGGCAAAAATATATATAGAAATGTGGTTTTCAAACAAAGAGTATGAGTCACAAAAGCAAAGGAATCAATGCAGAAAGAGAAATAATACACCTACTTTGGAGTATACCTGGCTGGACTGCATGCAGGGTTGCTGGCTCTGGCTCAATGAAATATCCCTCACCAGATATAATCGCTGGAAATACAAGGAGAAAGTTAGCAATTGAGTGCAAATCACTAAAAGGAAAATACCAGTATTTTGAAAAAGAGGAGATCGAACAGCTGAAAACATACGCCAAACTCTTTGGAGCAGAGCCCTGGTTTGCACTACGGTTTGATAGAAACAAATGGTATTTTCTGAAACCAGAAGACTTAAAAGAGACTGAAAATTTATTTGTAGCTTCAATAGAACTTGCTAAAGAAAAAGGCATATTATTTGAGTCTTTTATAAATTTATAAAATAAAAATAAACCTTTTCTGTTAAATCATTTAAACGAAAGGTTTAAATAGAGAAAATACGGATATATAAATAGTATCTCTAAATCTATTTTGGAGAGTGAAGATAAGTTTGTTTCGAAGAAACGCCAAAAACACAAAATTACTATTAAAAAATCACACCGCATGAAACTGTCTGATAAAGAAATTGAGGATATTGCAAGCAAAGTGGCTGGTGAAGATGTAATAAAGCTAATCAAAACACTGAAAAATAAAAAAAATGTTTCTGAATTCAAACTCGCAGAAGCACTAAAAACAGAGATAAATCTAACAAGAAACATGCTTTACAGGCTCTATGATGCAAACCTGGTTTCCTTCATAAGAAAAAAAGATAAGGCAAAAGGATGGTATATATACTATTGGACCTTTAATAAAGACAGGATACAATACATAGCCAAACAACTCAAAAATCAAAGACTTGATCAGCTTAAAGAAAGACTTGCTAAAGAAAAAAGCTCAAATTTCTTTACATGCAAAAATACGTGCATAAGGTTGAATTTCGAACAGGCAACTGATTTTGAATTTAAGTGCCCTGAATGCGGAGAGCTTCTTGAGCAAATAGATAATACAAAAAAAATATTAGAAATAGAAAAAGAAATCAAAAAATTAGAAGGAGAACTCAAAAAAATTAAATAACAACTATTTTAACAAAAAAATTCTTTTTTCAAAATTAAAGAAAAAAAATCTATTTTTTCTTCTTAATTGCTTTCTCTAAAACAAGTTCTTCACGCAGTATTTTATGGACAACATTATCAATATGTACCTCTATACGCGCAAGTCTTCGTTCCATAAGTACCAATACCCTAAGGCTATAAACAATTGCGGCCAATGTGCCTACAACAACTGCAAGGGTAATTCGTAAAACAGCGTCCTCAACCATAATCTTACACCTCTTTTAATATTTAGAGAATAAAAGAAAAAGGTAATATAAAAATGTTTTTATTATTTATTTAGCCCTTGCCCAAAGCATATTAAAGATATTCTCAAAAGCCTTAGCAAGGAATTCAGTATTAACCCAAACACCAAAATCATAATTTGGATGAACAGTATCATCAAGAGCCATCAAAGTAACGGCTTTTCCATCAATTACACAAAATCTTGCTTTGATATCATCAACATGTTTTACAACACCATATTTTCCAAGTAATTCTGCTGCTCCTTTATTTATCTTAGATATAGGTGCTGCAATTCTTATTTTAACTCCCTTTGCTTTTGCTTTGTTTAAGGCATTTTTAAGCAAAGATTCCTTTTGCATTAAGCTTTTTTCAGTTGCAAGAATAAGAACATTTCCCACAACACAAGAAGCCAAACCAGTATGCTTCTCAGGATACAAGGTCGGAATGACGCACGTAATTGCAAC
>JAWABT010000077.1:0-3898 GCA_038884515.1 Candidatus Woesearchaeota archaeon
TATGCTTTGACTATTTTTGAATTCTCATCTAATCCCTCTTTTAGTTAATCACTTACTTGGATTGTCCTCCTATTTGTTTTTCATAATCAATCAAAAGTTTTAAAGATTCTAAAGCAGAACAACCTGCACTTATTGTTGCAACGTCTATCATGTCTGGCGGCGATCTGCAATGCAAAATTATTCCTTGTTCTTTTTCTGATGTGTTTATGTAACCATTAGTAATATAAGAATGAGCCAACATTTCAGCATTGCGCCTATACCTATCTGCTTTTTCTGGAGTTTGTTGACTGATTGTTTCTGCTAGGTAAAGAAACGCTTTGATGCTTTGTATATTTTCAGCATTTTTAATATTTTCCTTGACTTTTTCTTGTTTTATCATCTCGTTTGGTGGAACCAAGTCCTTTGTATTTTGCATTACAAAATCCATGTAATTATCTGCTATGGTCTGTGCAGCGTTCAGAAAGCGATTGTCATTTGAAAATCTATACCAATGCAAATAATAAATTATGGCTTCTAGTTGATTTTCTGAAAAAAATACTCTACCAACACCCTTATTAACACCTTCTTTTTTTTCAATGCCGATATAAACAAAAGAACCATTATATTGGTATTTTATAGAATTTTCCATAATTTTTTTAATTGCATCTAAAATTTTTTTATCTTTAGAAAATTGATATGCCTTAATTAATGCTTCAACACCCTCCTCTTGAAGGTATAGTTCTTCAGAGCCATCCGGATATTTAAAAAGACCCTCTTTTGTTATCTTAGAAACATATTCTTCAATCTTGCTTAATGCAATTTTTTTATAGTCCTCTGTTAAATCAAAAAAAGAATTAAATAGAAGTGGGAAAAAGTCTATACCATCACGTTTAAATGTTTTTGAATTCAATCCTTTAATTGCATTTGCTCTTCCTTTAAACTCTTTTAAGAATATGTCGTTATTTGTTAATTGGTAAGAAAGCAAGAGTAATCTTAAATATGAACATGCTGGGATATGCGGATCTTTTGACATGTTGCTATATGTCCATTCGATTCCTTTTGCATATGATGGAAACCAATTCATTGCATCATCCGCACTCTTCACAGTCTCCATTACTTTCCACCTGCACATTTCTTTCAGAATGATTTCGTGTTCTTTGATGCGTTCTTCCAGTTCTGCTGCGGCGAGGTCTTTTGCGTACTTGAACTTTGAGAGGTCGTTTTCAGCGCCGCAGCCGCTCTTTTCTTTTAAGTCTGCAATGACATACTCAACAATTTCTTTGTGGCTTTGCTTGAGCTTTTCAAAATTGCCTTCAAGTGAGTAGTCAAGGATTTTATTGTGCAATTCTTGGGGTTTTTCTTTTATTTTTTCAAGAAGTTCTTCTACAAGCGGGAATTTCCTGCTTTCAATGGCTTTGTTGCAGCCGTTTATCAGCGCAAGATACTTTGCTCTCGCATCAATAAGTTTCTGCTCATTCTCAAGTGAAATTGTGCTCTCGTATTCCTTACGCAGCGGCGCAAGAATATTCATCTGTTCAATTCCAAACAAAGAAGTATTAACCTTATCCAGTTCAGAGATTATCGTCTCTTTAACAGGTGCAAGGAGTTTATATTCTGTATTGAATTCCTTATCAAACTTATCCAAGAGCTTTTCAAGAGCAATGCGCGCGTCATTAAACTTCTCTTTTTTTATGAGATTCTCACTAATTAAGGACAGCTCGTTTTCGTAGTTCTGGACGAGAATCTGTTCTGTTAATCTCTTGGATTTTTCGTGTGCTTGAGCAACTCTTATGTCTGCATCCTTAAAACTAATGCCAGGATACTGCTTTTGAAGCGCATCAACCTGTTTGACAAAATTCTCGTAGCTAGTAGCAGCATTCACAAGCCTTCCATTTTTTTCATCCATTACAGCTCCTTCGAATATCTTTACAATGCTTTCATACTTTGTTTCAGCTTCTTTCAATAATTTAGTGGTGCTGATTTCTTTTCCAAGGCGTTCTTTCTTCTGTTTAGTTTCACTTACAAGGTTTTCAACAAATTCAATCTCTTCTGTAAGGTTTAACTTGTTTTGATATTTCTGCATAAACCCATTTGCCACTTGCAGGACTCCCTCCAGCTTTCCGATTCCTAACTCATCATTCTTTTCTTTTAAAGCATCTTCATACATTTGCATAATCTGATTTCGTTCTGCGCGTGCTTCCTTTCTCATCCTCTCCTCAGCAGATTCTCTGGTTAGGAAGTAGGTTCCAAGCGCTCCGAGCAATGCAAGCCCTGCAACAAATCCGCCCACTTTTTTTCCATAGCGTTGCCAGAATCTTTCTTTCTTAACTGCTTTTATGCGTTCAGCAACTTGGCTTAGCTTTTGGCTGAGGGGCGCGCTTACTTCTCCAGCTTCATAGGCCTTTAATCCATCAAGTGCATCTGTTATGTTTAATCTTTTTGTCTTGTCAGGCTGTAGCATTAAATATACTATGTTGTCTATTGTTTCTGGAATGTTTGTTTTTATGCTGGAAGGCCTTGCCTGTTCTATCAATTCCGGTGCATAACTTAATAGATTGACGTGCAGAAGCTGTATTTCTTCAACTGATTTTTTTTCGAGGTTCCACGGCAGTTTTCCTGTCAAGAGTTTGTAGAAAACTAGTCCGAGGCTGAAAACATCTGTTCTTGTGTCTGCTTTTTCACCGGTTATTTGTTCTGGGCTCATGTACATCGGCGTGCCCATTATTGTTCCTGTTTTTGTGAGCCTTGTTACTTCTCCTTCTTCTATTGCTGCCAATCCCCAGTCTGTGACCTTGACTGTTCCGTCCGCTGCTATTCTTAGGTTGTCTGGTTTTATGTCGCGGTGCGCGATGCCTCTAACCTGTTGTTTTTTTCCGTCGTGCCCGACATACTCAAATTCGGCGTTGTGTGCTGCTTCCAGCCCGCAGCCGGCTTGGTAGATTATCCTGATTGCCTCTTCCAAATCCGCTTTGGCAGGTATGCCTTTTGGAAGGAATTCCATTACATAAAAGGGCAGGCCTTCAAATTCGCCTGCTTCCATAATCTTAACGATGTGCTTGTTCTCTTTGCTCAGGCTGGAAAGCACCTTTGCCTCCCTTATGAACCTGTTGACAAAGTTTTTATAAGTTTCAGCATTGACTGCGGGCAAAGAGCTTCTTGGGAGGACGCTTTTTACGGCAACCTTTGCGCTGGTTTCCGGATTCTCGCCAAGGCATACATAACCCATTCCGCCCTGCCCCAGCTTTGTGGTTATGACATAACCCTCAATTTCCTTTCCGAGCAGGGGAATTACTTCCTGCGCTTCCTCGAGTTTCTCAAGCAAGGAATCTACAGGACCCTCGCCGGTTATTTCAATGATTGAGGCGCTGAGGTTTGTTGCCCATTGCGGTGGATTTTTTTGGGAAAGAGCGGATTCAATTTTTTGTTCAAGGCTTAGTGTTGCGGGCCCTCTTTTCGGGTCTTGGCATAGCGTGAATTCAGGGGTTTTTTCAAGTACAACTTTTTTTCCGTTTCGGTTTTTTACTTCGTGCGCGATGATTCCGCCACCGCGAAATATGGTTTGCACTACTGTTTGTAATTGTCCATTATTCTTTTCAGACAAACCGCTTATGCTCTTGTTCTGCTGAATCCAGTCTGCTGCCTTAAAAAGCAGTTCTTGTTGCTGCTGCTTTAAGCTTAAGCCGCCTTTAAGCATGAGCTGTTTTATTTCATTAACGGCTTTTTCAACCTGTGAGATGTCGCGGAATTCTGTTTCACCTATTTTCTTTTTGATTTCCGAACGGATTGTCCAGTATTTTATTTCTTCATTATTTTTGATTTCTTCAAAAGTTTCCGGATTAAATTTTTGTTGGTATTCAATCCATAATTCAAATTCTTTTTCGTCCTTGAATTGCGGTATTTGCGTTTGCATTTTTGTTTA
>JAWABT010000078.1:0-3841 GCA_038884515.1 Candidatus Woesearchaeota archaeon
TCCCAGTATATGTTCAGGTCTGAGAATATTGATTGTCCTCCTCTTGCTACTGCCTGTTGCGCGAATTCGAACAAGAGTATCTGTGCGAGCTGTCTCATTCTTTTGTCATCAACGCCAACAAGGTATGGTGCTGTAAATACATTTACCGCGTCCCAGCCGATTGCTCCTGCAAAATGGCACTGTAGTGCTGCTGAGAACTTGACTACGTGCTCGAGGAATACCTCTGGCTGTTTTGCAGGGCTTGCTATGGATAGTGCGTTTGGGAGGTTTAGCCCGAATTTAGCTACATATGAGAGGTTTTGTCCTGAGCAGTATGGTCTGTCTACGAAGCCGAGGTCATGGAGGTGTATGTCTCCTTTTATGTGTGCTGCTGTGACATCTTCTGAGAAGACGTTCATGAGTGCGTATTCTTTTTTTATTCCTTCTGCGATTGTCATGTTTGTTGCTTCTGGTCCGTGTGGCACGTTTGCGTTTTCTTTGTTCGGCATTGTTATCATTTGCTCAACATCAAATATTGGGTAGCCGATTCTTGCATGCTGTTTTCTTATTGTTTCAAAGCCGTACTCGACAAGTTTTGCGTTTGTGAGTTCTCTGATAAGCGGTGCTGTTATTTCTTTTATCTTTGAGGCTTTTATCATGTTTTCTACTTCTATTGATATGACGTGTGCCATTTCTGGTGCGATTGTTGTTTCGCGCAAGAGGGCTTCTTTTATTTTCTCGCGGTTCCATTTTACTGTATCATAGCTTGATGTCTGCACAAACAAGGCCATGTCTGTGCTCTCTCCTGTTCTTGTGCTTATTTTATCAATCATTTTTTCAACCTCTCCACTTCTTGTAAGAATTGTGTTGCCTTGTTGAATTTTTTGTAAACAGAGGCAAAACGAACATAAGCGACATCGTCAAGTTCTTTTAGTTTTTCTATGACTAGTTTTCCTATGAGTTTGCTTTCAACTTCATCTGAGCCTTGCTGCCTGAGTTTTGCTTCTATCTCTTCGACTGCTGCCTGTATCTTGTCGTATGGCACTGGTCTTTTCTCGCAGGCTTTGAGTATTCCTTTAAGTAGTTTTTCTTTGTTAAATGCCTCTTTTGCTCCGCTTCTTTTCAGCACGTAGAGATTGATTGCTTCTACTCTTTCGTATGTTGTGAAGCGTCTTGAGCAGCTGCTGCACATTCGTCTCCTTCTTACGGAGTTCATCTCAGGAGAGGGCCTGCTGTCTAGGACTCTTGTGCTGTGCTTAAAGCAAAATGGACACTTCAATCTATCACCTGGTTTTAATTAATTATTGCTCAGTAAAAACAATTCACAACCACTATATGTTGTGGTTTGGTGTTTGTCAAAATACAACAAGCCGAAGTAATATTTAAGTATTTTTATATAAGAAAATATAGTATAGAAAACAAATGTTAATTTTTATTATTTTAGTTAAGATATTTTATTTCTTATCTTTTCCTTTCTTGGCTTTGCCAACTAGCTTATTCAACTCATCTATAAGTTCATCTATTTTGTCATCACTAATGCCGTGACCTCTGCAGCCATCTTCTATTGTTTCCATTCTGCTTGCTGGGCAGCCGATGCAATGCATTCCATATTTGAAGAATATCTCAATAGTTTCAGGATACTTAGAGGCAACATCGCTGATTTTTGTTTCCTTAGAAATCTTCATATTAAGAAAAAATAAAAAAAATTAAGCTGTGCACTTATTTCTTTGTCTCTAAATATATCACGTATAGTGCTGAAAGTCCTACTAAGATGTAGATTATCTTTGCCAATATTGGTATTGAGCCAAAGATTTTAGCTACAAGGTCCAGGTTTAGTATTCCTACTAGTCCCCAGTTTAGACCGCCAATAATAACAAGTACTAATGCGATCCAGTCCAATACATTCTTTGCCATTTTTGTTATCACCTCAATGATTTTTTATATATAATTTAATAGTGCAATATAAAAACATTTCTATTATGTCGGGATAATAAGAGACTGATTTTAAGAAAATTTAAATAAAAACAGTATAACACAGATTGCATGCCATCCAAAGAATCAATAATCACAGTTCTTAAGCTATTGCTGAAGCATCAGACAGGAACTTCAATGCTTGGCAAGATTAGCAAGTCAAATAATCCTTTCAGGGTTCTTATCAGCACAATTCTTAGTGCGCGAGCAAAAGACACTGTTAGCTATCCTATTTCAAATGCAGTGTTCAGGAAGTATCCTGATGCAAAATCTCTGGCAAGGGCAAAGCAGAGGGATGTTGAGAAAGTAATAAAGTCAATTGGTTTTTACAGGAACAAGGCAAAAAACATAATTGCCACTGCAAAGATTGTTCAACAGAAATATGGTGGAAAGGTTCCTAGGACAAAATCAGAGCTTATGGAACTTCCTGGTGTTGGCTCAAAGGTTGCTGGCTGTGTTCTTGTTTATGCTTTTGGATTGTCTGCTATTCCTGTTGACACTCATGTTCACAGAGTATCAAACAGATTAGGCTGGGTAAAGACTAAAACACCTGAGCAAACAGAGAGAGCTCTTGAGCAACTGGTTCCAAGAAAATACTGGACTAATGTTAATGAATTATTGGTTACTCATGGCCAGACAATCTGTGCTCCAATAACTCCAAAATGCAGCATCTGCCCAATTAGAAAATATTGCAAACATATTGGAGTAAAGAGAAGTAATTAATTTGGTTTTTCTTAATTCTTATTTGGGTGCTTCGCACAGTGACAAAGGCACAAGTTTTTTTATGAAAAAGTTTAAAAAGCACACAAACAAATCAAATCAAAAAGAGGGTTAAAATGCTTGATATATTTTACTGGATTGGCGGAACTGTTCTTTTGCTTATATGGATAGAGTTTCTTTTGTTCTTCAAGGACATAATTAATACTGGAAAGGTTAAGGCGTACAGGTCAAAGGCAAGAGAGAAAGAATCATACTGGGTTATAATTGTTGCTTACATTGTCTGCTTGGGAATCATGGCAGGAGAGTTTTGGAAATACACTCCAGATTCAATGACTTATGCTGGCTATGCTGGTGTTGTCTTGATTTTCATTGGTGGAATATTGAGGATTCTTGCAAGGCAGGAGCTTGACCGCTTTTTCACTTTCAAGGTTATCATCCAAGAGGGCCATTTGCTGGTGAAGAGAGGCCCTTTCAAGTACATCAGGCACCCTACGTACCTTGCAAATATTTTGATTATGCTTGGCCTTGCCATTGCTTTGCAGACTACTTTTGGAATAATTGCAGTGATTGTGTTTTTCATTCCAGCAGTAATTTACAGGATAGGTGCAGAGGAAAAGCTTATGTACGATGAGTTTGGCAAGGAATACCTGGATTACATGGCAAAAACAAAAAAACTAATTCCATATCTTTACTAGGGGGTGTTTTGGAGTGACAGAACTAATCTATATGACAAATTGTTACACAAAAGAATTTGATGCTACTGTAACAAAAGCAGACGGGAAATTCATTCAGCTTGACAGGACTGCATTCTATCCAGAATCAGGAGGCCAGCTTACAGACACTGGAAAACTAGTAAGGAATGGGGAAGAGTTCAAAGTTGTTTTTGTTAAGAAGGTTGGGCAGGATGCTGTTCATGAAGTAGACAAAGAAGGCCTTAAAGTTGGAGACAAGGTTCATGGTGTTGTTGATTGGGATAGAAGGTATTTGATGATGAGGTATCATACAGCAGCTCATGTTCTTTCAACAGTGATATATAATGAAACCGGCGCAAACATCACTGGAAACCAACTCGGCTTAGATAAAAGCAGGATTGATTTTGACTTAGAGACTTTTGACAGGGAGCAGCTTGGCTCTTATGAAGCAAAAACAAATGAGATTCTAAAGAAAGCTC
>JAWABT010000079.1:0-3784 GCA_038884515.1 Candidatus Woesearchaeota archaeon
GAGGCCAGTGCACTGCACAGGCAGGCCTATTTTTTCATGTTCCTCAAAAATGCTGACTTCAAATCCAGCTTTTGCAAGAAGATATGCTGCAAAGCTTCCGACAGGACCCGCACCAATTATTGAAATCATTTTTTTTCTAAGAAATGTTCTGTTCTTTTTAATTTTTTTTATTTCTTTATTTTTTTCTTCACTCTGAAATGGTATCAAAACGAAAGCTTTATATATTTTATATCATTTGTCTGCCTAAATATAATCTAAATATATCGCTTGTGGGGGAACTTATGATGGAAAAGAAAAAAATATCATGGTTAAAAAAATCATTAATAATGCCAGCAACACTTCTTGGAGCTCTTATTTTTGGATGCAAAACCGCATCAGCGCTTGACGAGCCATCATTTCTGCGTCAACATTCTAAGCCAGCAGCAGCTGCAAAAACAGAGACGCAAACAGAGACAAAAAAAACAGATGCAGAAGCAAATGAGCCAGGAAAATATCACCCATTAAAATTCTATCTTTCAGGCAAAGGAGCATTTGCAGAAGATTATGCAAGAGGAAGCGGAAGCCTGAAAGCAGTAATATCACCTGAACAACAAATAAGGATTCCAATATACCTCTCAGGAAGCTACACAGAATCAGAACAAGACGACAAAGAAATGATTACAACCAAAACAATGCGTGGAGGAGCAGGCCTTGGAAAATACCTAAGGCTCTCTGATATTATCGAAGGATACGGAGAGGCATCACTCATTGCAGAAGAAACAGGATATGAAAAAAAATCAGACAATCTTGACATTAATGCAACAAAATATTTTGCAGTAGGCAAAATAGGAATAATTGCAAAAGACCTTGACCTAAAACTGCTGCTCTCAGGCGGATATGGCAAGGGAGAGTATGCAGGAACAATAGGCACAGCAGACCTTGAAGACATTGCAACAAGAGGATTTATCTCACTCAAAGGAAAAATGAAAATCCTGGGAAAAGGAAATCTTGCTGACTTTGACTCAGAAGATGAAGAATCAAGCGAAGAAAAAGACCAAAAAGGACAGGGTGTTTATGCTCTTGCAGGAATCTGCTATGACGAGCAAAACCTGAGAAATCTTGTCAAAGGAAGAATACCATCAGCAGAACTCGGCCTCGAATGGAGAGATGAATTCAAAGGAATGCCTGTCTTCATAAGAGTGCTCGGAACAGCAAGACAAGAAGAATACCTCTATCCTTACGCCAAAGACAAGAAAGACACTTACTACGGAATCGGAGCAGAAGCAGGAATAAAAGTCGGCAAATGCCTACTCCTGACTATCGGCGGCGGATACGACGGAGAACAACACGGCTACGGAACAATCGGAGCCCAGCTTTCATTCGGAATCAAACCAAAGAAAAAATAAGCAGGGCAGCGAAAACTTTAAATATCACTGTCACTTTGGAGTGAAAATAAGGGGTGTGCACTTTATAATTGTAAAAACAGTATGGGGGTAATATACGATGAGAGTAATAAGATATATTGCGTCATTAGGAGCAGGCCTGCTGCTTTCAGCATGCGCAACGCTCGCAAACAAAGAAGCAAATCCAGAGGCAAAAACAATCCTTGAAAAACCAATAGAGTCATGTGTTATTCAAAAAGGAGAGGCAGGATATGATTTCCTGAAAGAAGCATTCAAAGCAAAAATAGAAGCTCTTCCTGCTGACAAGAAAGACAAGACAATCACATTCGAGCTTGACGGCAAAGTCGCAAAAGCATATGAAGAGAAAACAGGAGTCACAAGATTCCAGCAAGGAGATGAAGAACTCTTCACAGAACCATTCGGGCCAGAAGGAATACTCAAGCTGTCAAGAGAAGACATACAGCAGCACATAGCGGCATACAACAAATTCATTGATAATGTCTATTCTGATGGAAAAATAACTCCAGAGGAAAGAAACAACATAGCAGAACTGGTTAATTCAACAATTAAAAACATACAAAGCCCTGAGAACAGCAATCCATCATCACAGATAGTGCTTAGAACACTTCTCAAAAAGCTTGACGACCAGCTCTCACAGTATGCAAGAAATGCAACAAGAGAATACTTTTTGGCAGTCGGCCTGGTCGGCGGACAAGACATTGGGCTCACAGGAAACCCGCAGAAAATTGACGTTCCAGACGCAGACGTAAAAGCAAAGCTCGGAGAGGAAACATACAAGAAAGTCGAGGAGCAAGCAAAAAAACACGGACTTAGCGCTTACACACCAATACCGCAAAAAAGCGATTTCAGCAATAGAGAAGAGGAACTTAACAAAGCAAGAGGAGAATGGACAGAGATAACACTTGCACAAGCAAAAGCACTTGTTGACACAAATAAAGTCGGCGATGGAAGCTCGACAAGGCTAAGCCAAGACAGGTGGACAGGCCTGACTGACGGAAAATTCGAAAACAGAGAAATACTGCCTGGAGCAACATACATCCAGGTCGTGACAACAGGAGCAAGCGCTGACGAGAAGGCAAAAGAAGAAGCAAAGTTCGGCGAGTACAAAGCCAAATAAAAATTTTTTATTTTTTAAACTTTCACTTTTTAAAAAAGGCAAAAAAATGAGAAGAAAAACAAGCGTTTGGCCAACAATATCCATTGTTCTTATTTTCTTAATGATAATAGCAGTCCCAAGCTTCGCATTCTTTGACGAAATAGGAAGCGGAGCAGGAGATTTCTTTGACGGAGCAGGAGAGGGAGCAGATGACTTCTTTGACAGCGTGGGAGAAGGTGCAGGCGATTATTTTGACGATACAGGAGACGGCGCAGGAGACTATTTTGACGGCGTGGGAGGCGGCTCAGAAGATTATTTTGATGGAATAGGAACAGGCCCTGAAGCTGAATTTGACGGACTAGATGATACAGATGATGGGTTTGACGATTTTCCAACAGGAATACCTGGCGATGACAGCGGAATTGAGTTCCCGCCAACAACACAACCAGACCCTGAAAACACTCCGAAATTCCCGCCAAAAAACGCAGTAATGGATATCACAATCAAAGACAGCAAAGACTCAGTAGAGCCAGGAACTGTCTTTACTTATACTATAAATTATGCTAATGGAGGATTTGTTGATGCAAAAGATGTCTCACTTGCAGTAATGTATGATGACAAAACAGGATACAACAGTGCATCGCCAAAACCAACAGAAGGCATTGACAGATGGACTATTGGAAAAGTCTTGCCTCAGAAAGGCGGAACTGTCAAGATTGATGTTGTTGTCAGAGGTAATGCAAAAGACGGGGATGTCATTGTATTCAAGGCAAACCTGAAATATGTTGATTCAGCAACAGGAAAACTACAGGATGTCTCTGCAACTGAAACAACAAGAATAAGAATAGCGCCTCAACCAGCGCCTCAGCCAGAGCCAAGCCCGCCAACAAAACTTGAAGAAGGAGTTTCACTAAAAATACTTTCAACAAAATTCCCATTCACTGCAACAGCCGGAAGCACAGTGCCAATATATCTCAGGATAGAAAACAACGGCAATGAAAAACTGGAAAATACTAAAATCACAATAATCAACCAAGAACTTGCAATAAGAACAAGCACAGGACCATTTGACCTAGGAAAAGGAAGAAGCGCATCAAAAATGCTGCTGCTCAAGATTCCAGAAAACACTCCTGAAGGCACATACATGCTAAGATTCACGGTATCAAGCAACAGCCAGATAAGAAGAGTTATCTACAGGGAGCTCGAAATAATATAAAGTATTTACTAGAGAATAGTTACAAACCAAAAGCTTTATATACCAAACTGGTTTATTAAAGATTCAAAA
>JAWABT010000080.1:0-3784 GCA_038884515.1 Candidatus Woesearchaeota archaeon
TGATCCTCTGATAATGTTCCAGAGCAATGCCACTGAGAAGATTCTTCAGAAGAATAACATAACGTATTTCAAGCAAAACACCTGGGTTGACCCTGCGCTCAAAGGGGAGGATTTCAAGAAATTTGATTTGATTTTCATATCTCCTGAAAATTACAGATCATTTGAAAAGCCCTGGAAAGAAGATCTAGACCCATACTTGAAAGAAGTTTGGAGCTATAAGGAAGGCAATAATAAAATCGCAGTATTATACAGCCTTAAAGTCTAATAATCCCTACATAAGATTTAAAAAGCTTCTACATCTAAAGCGATTAAATGAAAAACATATATATTGTCATAGCTGCCTACAATGAAGAAAAAAATATCTCTCGAGTAGTTAAAGGATTGCAGCAAGCAGGCTATTCAAACATTATTGTAGTTGATGATGGCAGCAAGGATAACACTTTTGCTGTTGCTGAAAAGGCAGGGGCAATAGTTTTACAGCACCCAATTAACAGGGGGCAGGGTGCTGCTTTGAAGACAGGCATTGATTATGCTTTGTTGCAGGGTGCTGATATTATTGTTACTTTTGATGCAGATGGCCAGCATCGTGTTGAGGATTTGCCTGCGATGATTAAGCCTGTTGCAGAAGGAGAAGTTGATATAACAGTAGGCTCTCGTTTTCTTAAGAAAACAAAAGTTCCTTTGCTAAGAAAGATTCTTCTTAAGGGTTCTATTATGACAATAAGGATGTTTTACGGTATAAAAATGAGTGATGCTCATAATGGCTTTAGGGTCATGTCCAGGAAAGCTGCTGAAAAAATAGATATAACTTGTGATAGGATGGCACATGCTTCAGAAATCATAGAAGAGATACATAAGAAAAATCTGAAATACAAGGAAATTCCTGTCACGATACTTTATACAAAAGAAACCTTGAAGAAAGGACACGGCTCTTATTTGGGAGCTATTAAAATACTTGCAAGAATGATATTTAAAAAATTCGCGAGGTAGGAAAAATGATTTCAATCGAACCAATCCAGGTAATTGCAATAATTGTTGCATTGTTTGCAGTGAGTAGGGCTTTTCTTAGGCTAAGAGAACATAAAATATCAGTTCCTGCATTTATTTTTTGGGCAATTGTATGGATTGCTGTTGTTATTGTTGCTTCTATTCCTGATATTACTTTTTATTTTTCAAAACTTATAGGAATTAGTAGGGGGATGGATGTAGTGGTTTATTTTTCCATCCTGCTACTTTTTTATTTAGTATTCAGGATTTATGTAAAGCTTGAAGCTCTTGATAACAACATCACGAAATTGACTCGAACAATTGCAATACAGAGGAAAAATAAGAAATGAGCATTAAGATACAAAGGGCAATAGACAAGAGTTTGGGGGTTGCCTGCTTTGGCCTGGGAGCAGTAAGCAAGATATTTCCAAAGTTTTCCTTAAAGACAGATAAAATATTAATCATAAAGCTCTGGGCAATGGGAGAGTCAATATTGACTTTACCTATGATAAAAGAGCTGCGCAAAGCATATCCTTCTGCCAAGATTTCTGTTCTCTGCCGTGAAAGAAATAAGGATGTTTATACTTTGAATCCTGATATTGATGAAATTATTTTATTTGAACCGAAGAATATTTTCGGACTGATAAAGCTGTTTAAAAGATTTGATTTAGTTATTGACTGTGAACCTTATCTAAAGACATCTGCTCTTGCTTCATTTTACTTGGGAAAAAGAAGGATTGGTTTCTCTCATGGAGCGCGTGCTTGGATGTACACAGACAAAATAGATTACAATGATCAGCAGCATGTTGTTGACACTTATCTTGATTTCTTGAAATTGCTAGGAATGCAGAAGAAAGCAGATGCGCTGGTGAAATTATGCTATTCTTCAGAAGATAAAGCAAAAGTTATGGAAATGCTTGCTCCTGTCTTAAAGCAAAAAAAGCAATTAATTGGCTTCTGTGCCGGTGCTGCAGAGTCAACGCGGGAAAGAATGTGGCCCAAGGAAAAGTTTGCAGAACTCGCAGATAGATTAATCAAAGATTATGATGCACAGGTAATATTTATTGGTTCTAAAAAAGAAAGTGAACTGGAAGATTCAGTAATACAGAAAATGAAGAACAAGCATAATACAGTTAATCTTGCAGGCAGAACAAGTGTCAAGGAGCTTTTTGCATTAATTGAGATGTGCGATTTATTCATCAGCAATGATACAGGGCCCATGCATATTGCCGCTGCACAAGGAGTAAGGACAATAGGTCTTTTCGGCCCAAATACTCCTGTAAGATTTGCACCTTATGGAAAAGGTAATATTTTTATTTATCATAAAATTGACTGCAGTCCATGCATTAATGTCCACAAGGGCAAGGTGCCGGATTGCAATAATAAAATAAAGGGGGAATGCATGCAAAAAATCTCAGTTGATGAGGTTCTAGCTGCTGTAAAAAAATGCTTGAAAAAATAAAACAGATAATAACAGAATCTATCAAAACAAAGGAAAAATTGCTTGAGTTTTCTCTAGGTATTGAAAAGACAGCAGAGGCAATGATAATTGCATTGAAGAATGGAAAGAAAATATTGATTTGTGGCAATGGGGGAAGTGCAGCAGATGCTCAGCATTTTGCAGCAGAGCTTGTCTGCAGGTTTGAAAAAGACAGGAAGCCATTACCAGCAATTGCACTGACTGTTAATACCTCAAATATTACTGCAATAGGAAATGATTTTGGGTTTGACTTTGTTTTCTCAAAGCAGGTTGAGGCTCTTGGCAGGGAAGGTGATATTCTTGTAGCAATTTCAACTTCTGGAAACTCTCCTAATGTCTTGAAGGCAATTGAGAAAGCAAAAGAATTAAAAATAAAAACAGTTCTGCTTTCAGGCAAGGCTGGGGGCAAGATGAAAGGATTATGTGATTATGAACTGATTATTCCTACTGAAAATACTGCAAGAATACAGGAGTGCCATATTTTGATAATTCATACCTGGTGCAAATTAATTGAGGATGAGTTGTTTAAATGAAGAAAATAATTGAAAATTTCAAAGGCAAAAAAATTCTTGTAATAGGAGATGTGATGCTCGACAAGTATATTTATGGAAGTGTTACAAGGATAAGCCCAGAAGCTCCTGTGCAAGTCGTAAAAGTTGAGAAGGAAAGCTATGTTCCTGGGGGAGCTGCAAACGTGGCAAACAATATTGCAGCTCTTGGCGGCAGGGCCATTCTGGTTGGTGCTGTTGGAAAAGATCCTGGAGCAGAGATATTGACCAGAATCCTCAATGAAAAAGATGTAAAAACAGAGTTTTTTGTATGGAATGCGCCAACAATTGTCAAAGTCCGTGTTGTTGGTCAGAGCCAGCAGCTTCTGAGGATAGATTATGAAGATGAAACCACAATTAATGCCCAGGAAATATCTAAGAAAATAATCAAGCTTGCAGCTGATGCTGATGTTATCATAATATCTGATTACGCAAAGGGAACAATAAATGAAGAAGTCATGAAAACAGCAGTGGCAAGCGGAAAAAAAGTGATTATAGACCCAAAGCCAAAGAATTTCAGGTTGTATAAAGGAGCATTCTTGATAAAGCCGAATTTTTCAGAGGCTAAAGAAATTGCAGGAACAACAGATGTTTCAGAGATGGGCAGAAAACTCAAGGAACAGACAAACTCGAATATCTTGATAACAAAAGGGAAAGAAGGAATGTCTTTATTTGAAATAGATGGTTCAAATCTTCATGTTCCTACAGAGGCAAGAGAGGTTTATGATGTTACTGGAGCAGGAGATACTGTAACAGCAGCTCTTGCATT
>JAWABT010000081.1:0-3629 GCA_038884515.1 Candidatus Woesearchaeota archaeon
AAATTTGTAATTTTTCAAAAAGCGGACAAAGAAATTATTGACTGGATTGAGAAATACCGCTTGTGCAAACAACAGACAACCAAAATTTATCAAAACCCAAAGCCAGCGTGATAATTTTATTATAAAGATAATGATGAAGCTTATACGAGAAGAAAATATAAAGTTATAGCTGTCTTTCAAGACAGTAAAATTCATTTTAAAATTTAACCAGAATAAAACAATATGGACTTAATATCCGGAGAAAGGGAGAAGAGGGAGTGATGTGCGTTTACCGTTAGCCGTAAACCGTTAACCGTAAAAGAGGTAAGAAATGCCAGTAGACATACTTGATGGAAACACTTGCGCAGCAATGGCTGCAAGACTTGCCAGGGTGCAGTGCATTCCTGTATTTCCTGTAACACCACAGACAGAACAGATAGAAACCTTTGCCAGATGGAAATCAGAAAAAAAATGGAACTTCGTATTTAACCAGGTTGAATCAGAGCATAGTGTTGCGAGCGCTGCATTTGGCTCAGCAATAACAGGAGCAAGAACATACACGGCAACAAGCTCGCAAGGCCTTCTCTTGATGCACGAAATGCTTCCAATCATATCTGGCTCAAGAGTGCCGATGGTCATGAGCCTCGTATCAAGAGCAATATCAGCACCAATCACACTCTGGCCAGACCACAATGACATTCTGGCAATGAGAGACTCTGGATGGATAACATTCGTATGCGAAACAAACCAGGAAGTAATAGACCTCACAATAATGGCATTCAAGATATCAGAACACAAAAAAATAATGCTCCCTGTGCTTGTCTGCATGGACGGATTCATACACTCATACACAAGAACAGAAGTTGATGTGCCTGAGCAAAGGATTGTTGACAGGTTT
Organism: Candidatus Woesearchaeota archaeon; assembly: GCA_038884515.1. Lineage (GTDB taxonomy): Archaea > Nanobdellota > Nanobdellia > Woesearchaeales > ARS49 > JAWABT01. Next base: position 878 of record JAWABT010000081.1, read on the forward strand.
CTTCCAAAGCCAGACTGGGAGATAAAGCTTGACGTAAACAATCCAATGAGCTTAAGCACTCCTGCAATGGGCCTGGACTATATGAAATTCAGGGCGCAGCTGCACAGGGCAATGCTTGACTCATTAGATGTCATTAAACAAACATTCAAAGAATGGAAACAACTAACAGGAAGAGAATATGATTTTGTAGAGGAATACAAGCTTGATGACGCAAAAGCAGCAATAGTCTGCATAGGAGCAAACACAACAATAGCAAAATCATGCATTGATATAATGAGGAAGAAAGGCAAAAAAGTAGGGCTCCTGCAAATAATGCTATACAGGCCATTCCCAGAAAAAACAATAAGAGAAGCACTCAAAAAAATAAAAAACATAGCAGTGGTTGACCAAAACATCTGCCCAGGAATGGGAGGAATACTCCATCCAGAAGTCAAGGCAGCAATGTACGGCACAGGAGCAATTGTCTCAAGCTACATACTCGGGCTTGGAGGCAATTTTGTTTCAGAAAAAGATTACGAACAAATACTAGAAGATGCAATCAAGTCAAAAAAAGAGGTAAAAAGATGGGTGATGTAGACTTCAACATAAAGGAAGCAGCAGGAAAAGAACAATTACTTACAGGAGGAACTTTTGCCTGCTCAGGATGCAACCCATTATTGGGAATAAGACTAACACTCATGGCCCTTGGCAAGAACACAATAATGGTAAACGCATCAGGATGCATGACCCTAACATGCACATGGCCTTTCACACCATACAAGATTCCATGGGTGCACGGAGCAATTGAAAACGGAGGAGCAGTAGCAACAGGAATATCAATGGCACTCAAAGCAAAAAAGCTTAACAAAGACATAAACGTGGTTGTTTATGCAGGAGACGGAGCAACATATGACATTGGCCTCCAGGCACTAAGCGGAATGGTTTACAGAAATGAAAACGTGATTTACATATGCTACAACAACTGCAACTTCGCAAACACAGGACACCAGGCAACAAGCGCAACAGAACTCTACGCAAGAACAACAACCACACCACCCCCAGGAAACCCCCTTCCCAGAAAAAACCTTGCAAAAATGATGGCAATGAATGGAGCAAAATACTGCGCAACAGCATGCACAGCATTCCCATTTGACTTCATAGCAAAACTCAAAAAAGCAGCAAAAATACAAGGAGCAAAATTCATAGACCTCTTGTGCCCATGCGAGCCAGGATGGCTTGTAGAAACATGGGACATGATAAAAGCAGGAAAACTAATGGTCGAAAGCGGAATGTGGCCTTTGTATGAGATTGAAAACAAAAAAATAACAATAAACTACAAGCCACAAATGATTCCAGTCAGGGAAGCACTGCAAATACAAGGCAGATTCAAACACTTAACAGAAGAGCAGATAACAGAGATACAGCAGATAGTAATCAAGGAATGGGAAGGAATAACAAAAGGAAGATTCTGGGAAGCACAGGAATATTAATCAAATCCATTTCTTCAACAAAGCAACTACACGCCTCAGCTGCGCCTCCTTGTCTGCCTCTATTTCAATCAGTTCAGCAGCCACCTTGGTGTTACCATCTTTTTCCTTCCAGTAATGCAGCCTTACCTCACGTGCAGATTCTATATCCTCGGAAGGGCAGGTAAACACGTACTTGCTAATGCTCAGCTTCTTATCAGGAGCGTCATAAAGAATTACATCAACATAGAAGTCATCAACATAATAAATCACACCAGCAAATGTCTGCCTAGAGCCTATTTCTGCATCAGCAGGAATGAAGTCTTCCAAACCCATATTCATATTTAATTTTCAGCTCTTTTTAAAAGTTTTGACAAAAATCTACTTCCAAAATACCTTAACAATTTCCCCAAATACAAGGACAGATGCACTTATCGCAGTGACATAGACCCAATCAATAATCCTTAAGGGGATTGTGCCAAAAAGAGTATTCATGAATGGAATATGCACAACAGCAACCTGCAGGCCAACAGACAGGATAATCGCGCCAATAAGCCATTTGTTTGTGAAAAGGCCGAGCTTGAATATTGACTGCTCTTCTGAGCGCTGATTAATCACGTTAAACATCTGGAACATCATCAGTGTCGTGAAAGCCATTGTCTGGGCATAAGCAAGATTCAGCTCTGGATTATACCAGCCAAACAAGCCAAGAGTCCCAAGCATCATAATAATACCTATAATAAAAATCATTATTCCTCGTCTCTTGTTCACAATCTTCTCCTCAACTTTCCTCGGAGGCCTCTGCATAATGCCTGGCTCTGCAGGATCAACACTCAAAGCAAGAGCAGGAGCGCCATCTGTAACAAGATTAATCCACAAAATCTGCAGGGCAATCAAAGGAAGAGGAAGCCCCAAAAGTATTGCAGTAAGCACAGTCAACACCTCACCCATGTTGCTTGACAGCAAGTACTCAACAAATTTCTTGATATTATCAAAAATAGTCCTGCCTTCCTCAACAGCATTAACAATAGATGCAAAATTATCATCAGCCAAAACCATATGGCTTGCCTCTTTCGCAACATCAGTGCCAGTAATGCCCATAGCAATTCCGATATCTGCTTTCTTCAAGGCAGGAGCATCATTCACGCCATCGCCAGTCATCGCAACAACATGGCCTTTTTTCTTTAACGCATCAATTATTTTTATCTTATGCTCAGGACTAACGCGCGCATAAATCGCAATATCATCTACATAGTCTTCAAGATGCTCTATTTCGTCAAGCTCCTGCCCTGTTATTGCCTTTCCTT
>JAWABT010000082.1:0-3621 GCA_038884515.1 Candidatus Woesearchaeota archaeon
TTCTCTTGCTTAAGCAGATTGACCCAGAGTTTATGGAGCACCTGCCTGCATTTATCCGTGTTTGTATACAGTTCCTCTAGTGCTTTTTTTATATTTCCTGCCTGCGGATTATATCTTACAACATTTTTATAAAACTCACATAAACCATTGAAATCAATTATTTCATTTTGAAGGATTCTTTTTTGGTTTGTGATAATGCTATTTAAATTAGCTACGATTGCAGGAAAATCAATCTGCATGTGAGGCAGATATTGATCAAGAAAAGTGCGCAGGTCATAATCCGCCGGTCCAAGAAGGGCTTTCTTTATTTCGAAAAGGTGCAGGTATTGCTTGTATTTAATTACCTCTTTTTTGATTATAGAAATTGTTTGTTCAGGTATAACATTTGGTACCATTGCGGAGACCTTTTTTTTAAAGTTTAAAAATATTTCTAAATATTTGTTTAAAAATTTAGTTTATCAAATCTTTCTGCTGTCATAAGCCCAGTGCAGGATTGCCTGTCTCTGCTTTGGCCTGCAGACAGCTCCTTTTTTCTTGCAGTTTTTCTTGACTTGCGCGATGTGCCTTTGCATTGCTTTCCATCTTTTTATCTGTCTTTCGTCATCAGGGCATCTGCGTCCCATGTAATACCTGCAGTACCACTGGAACCATCCTCGAGGGTCTTCTTTGTATATCCATCCTTTTTTCTTCCAGAACCATAATGGCTGTGAGGCATTAACTCCGAAATAATTCAGTTTTGGGTCATGGAACTCGTGGCATAATTTTGCTTTTTTGAACCAAGATTTTGGAAATTCTTTGCGGCAGTCTGTCATGTATTTTCCGCCAAAGCATCCCATCTCAAGCATCTGTTTTGGTGTCAATTCTGGCTTGAAGTCAGGATGAAAATTCTTGCCAATGGGTTCAGTGAGATAATAAGAATAATTTTTCTGCATCAAGTCACTCACAACTACTTTTTTTCTTCTTTTTTTGGCCATTAGAATTTATCCAACTAAACCTATGGCAGGAGCATTTGAATTAGATGTTCTTTCCCTGCCAGTGGATGTTATGCATTTCGATACTGCTGGTGGCAGTTTAACTCCGCCTAAGATGCTTAGTTTTGATTTTATCTTGTATGTCAGAACTCTCTCCTCCCCTGGCTCTAAATGTTCTATTGTCCATTTCAATATCGTTCCTTTATGCTCATGAGGTATTGCCTGCTCTGGTTTCATTGTTCCCGGATCATATTCTTTAATTAATTCTGCCAGTCTTGGCACTACATCTATTATCTTCAGGTGTTTTACAGGTTTCTTTGACCTGTTCATTATCTCAAGTATTATCTTCAGCTCTGATATTCCGCCTTCTTTTGTTGCAATGATTACTGCGGTTTTACGCATTATCACAGGATTTCTAAACAGGCGGTATGCGCAAATCAGGACGAGTATGACAACAATTATTATGAATAGTGGTTGGAAATTAAATGTGTAGATTATCTGCTGGCTCTGGCCGCTTTCTAAGTTTAGCTTCCAAATAAGATACTCGTTTGTTTTTTCTGCTCTTGGCTCTGATGTCAAGAAGATATTTTTAAAGAAAGATGTTGGTTTTTTGTAGTCTTCTGTCAACTGGATGTTACCTGTGTTTGTTATAGTTATTTTGAATGTTGTCTTTAGGAAGCTTTTAATTACTTCTATTTTTTCATCAAGTCCCCTGAAAGATTCCACTTCAAATTGTGCTGGTAGGAGATCGAACTGGTATGCTTTTTCTTTTTCAGGCACCATCAGTGTGACTCTCAGAAGATCTTTCTGCGGCGGGGTATGATCTGCTAGTTTAATTGCAAATTTCAGCTCTTTTTTTTCAAAAGGGCCGAGGCTTGTCGTATAATCATTATTTATCACTTTGCTTCTCAGTTTAATATCTACTTTTGGTAGTTCCCTCCTGTTTTGATTCTCAAGCTTTACTCGTACAATGACTTCATCACGGGGGTCTATTCTGTTTTCAATTGTTGTGCTTCCCCGTATTGCCGGTAGATATGTCATGTCTGGAGGGAAAAGTGATGTTATCTCAAGATTGACTATTTTTTCATCAACAAGATTTGTTCCTGCAATTTTCACGTGCAAGGGAATGCTGTACACGCCTGGGTTAATGTTAAGAGGCTTTATGTAGAGCTTTGTTGCGAATTGTTTGTATGGCTCAACCCGTAAAGGCACTGCTGGCATTATGTCCCAGATAACATTAGGAGAATAAATCTCAAAGGTCTTTACATCATCAGATGTGTGCGAGAGTGTCAACTGGTATTCTGCTGTCTGGTCCTCTCGTATAGTGAGTTCTTTTGGCTCTATTTTTGCAACAAAAAGGTCATTCGCAGCACTGGCTACTGATGCAAGCAGCAGGAACATTGCTAAAAACAAAACCACCTTTCTCATTTTTTCATCATTCTACTTAAAGAATGGCTTATTTATATACTTTTCTTTTTGACCATATATTACTATTTATTGCAGTACATGGCTGATATGCTCTTCCTTCTTAATCCGTATAATATTCTCAACAAAGCTTTCTATTTTTTGTTCGTGGCTGACAATGATCACTTGCTTTGAGCCTAATTGCTCTAGGACATCCCTTATCTTATCAAGCTGTTCTGAGCTGAAGCCATCTGTTGGCTCGTCCAGTATCAATATGTCTTTTGTTTGCACAGATGTTATGAGGTCATTTATGACTTTGTTCAGTGCCAATCTGTATGCGAGCGCGCATGCTGTTTTCTCTCCTCCTGAAAGGTTTTCTATTTCAATATCATATCCGTTTTGCTGGACAATTGGTGTGAAGCTGTCATCAAGTCTTGCCTGTATTGTTTCGTCTTCGACAAGAATGTTGAACCAGCTCTGGAAAAGCTCGTTGAATTCATGATAGACTCTTGTCATGACCTGGATCTCTATTAGTTCTATTGTCTTTACGAAGAATTCAGTGAGCCATTGGTGCAGCTTGTGGAGTTCTTCAAGCTTTTTCTTTATTCCTTCTTTTCTGCTTACCTCTTGTGCGAGCTGTGCTGCTATTGCTTCGATGCCTTCTTTTTTCTCGCAGGCCTTGTTGTATATTATTTCTATGTCTCTCTCTTTTCTGAAGGCATCATCAAGTTCTTTTTTCTTCTGAGCAAACTCCTGCTCTATCAGTGCAAATGATTTCAGTTCCTCGGTGAGTTTTGCCTTTATTTCTGTTATTTTGTGTATTTCGTGCTTTAGCTTCTCATGGTCTTCTTCTTTGATTTTTTGTAGATTTTCTTTTTCAGTGAGGTTTTCTTTTTTTAGCTTAAGTAGTGCTGTTTGCTTCTCTTTTTCTCTTAATTCTTCTCTTGTTTTAAGCAGTTCCTGTCTTTTTTTCTGGCTCTCCTCTGCTTGTTTCTGGTGATTCAGCAGATGTTCCTGCAGTTCTTTTATTTTTGTGTCTTCTTTTTCATTTATTGAGCGCTTGTGGTCGTTTCTCACTGGTTGCTGGCATAATGGGCACTGGCTTATTTGTGCTATTTTTATTTTTGTTTCGTTGCTTATTTGTATTTTTGTCTTGAATTCTGATATTTTTGCATTTGTTTCTGTGATTGTTTTTTCAATCAGGGTTATCTCATCTCCGATTGATTTTATTTTTTGCGAGAGGTCG
>JAWABT010000083.1:0-3606 GCA_038884515.1 Candidatus Woesearchaeota archaeon
ATGGAACAATAATGCCTAATTCAAATACAAAGATTAAAATAAATATTTGCTAATGAATTGTGTAGTATTTTTACATAAAATTTTAAATCTTAAAAATACTAAATAAACTGAGGGGCTTATATTCCAATTAGAACTTAAAGAAAATACTATCTTCTTTTTTTGTTGTTATCTTGTTTTCAGTTAGTATGTCTTCAACAATTTTTGATGGAAGAAGCAACAGGTTGCATTTATTGTAGAGTCTTCTCGCAATAAGTTTGACAGCAAGTTCTGTGATGCTCTTGAAGTGTTTTACTGCTTTTGCACTCAGCTCCCACTCTATGCTGTGTACATAGCTTATTATTTGCTTCTTTAGCTTGTCTGCAGCCATTATTGCCGCAATTCCTATCGGGCCTATTGTTTGGTTGAATATAATGTCTGCTTTTTCTGCATGCTTTCTTACTTCCTTGAAATTTAATCGTGAGAAATATATGTCTCCAAAACGTATTTTCATGAGGGGCATTCTTATTATTTTGATTCCAGGAATTTTTTGGAATTTTCCTGAGAACTTCGGTGCTATTACTGTTATATCAAAATGATTTTTCAATGATGGCAGGAGTTCTGAAAGAAATCTTGCAACCCCATCCCATCTGGGAAGGAAGCAGTCCGTTGTTATCAGGAGTTTTTTCATATCTTGTCGAATACTTCTGCATATTTGCAGTTGTTGTTCCAGCCATTGATTAATGCTTTCAGATAAACTGTCCACAGCAGATTCAGTATTGTAATTTGCTGGCTTTTGTGTGCCTTGATTGCCTTTATTTTTGTTGGGAATGTTTTTGTTATGTCAACAACAAGGTGAGGAACTATTCTTTTTCTGAATCTTACGAGTTCCCACACATCATATGTATATACGTCACAGGTTATTTTTTTCTTTTTCACAAGATCATTTATAAGATTATAGACTGCGACATGGTCTGGGTGTGCATCATTGGCACCATGAGTGAATATTTTTGTTGGCTTTTCTTTTTTGATTATGTCAAGGAGTCTTTTTTCCACGTTTTTTTGTTTTATTTCCTGCCGGAACTTTCCTTCTTTTACTCCGAAGTATGCTACCCCTTTTCCTCCTATTATTTTGTCTGCTTTGATTGCTTCCTTTACTCTTTGTTCTATTATTACTTCTGGTTTGAGGTAGGGGTGGCTCAGCTCTCCGAATGAGAATATTACTGTTTTTATTGTCTTACCTTCTTCTGCATATTTTGCAAGGGTTCCTCCTGCCCCAAATATGGGGTCGTCATTGTGTGCTCCTATTGCGAGTATTGTTTCTTTCTTTTTCATTTTATTTCTTTTTCATCTATATGCATTTTCCAGTCCTTAAGATAGATTACTAGATTCTTATTGTTTGAGATTATTGAGTGCTTGCATTGCACGCTTGTATCTGCCCACAGTTTGAAACCATGTTGTCTTGCCTTTTGGCAAAACCAGTAATCTTCTGATGTTTTTTGGTCTTCTGGCATTGTGAAGCTAAGTTTCACTAAAACAGCTCTTTTTATCAGCATGCATGCTGTTCCGCATGAAAATATCTCGTAGAGTCCTGGCTTTGTTGATTCGCTTGTCATCACTTTCATCTTCTCATCACTTACGTATGAGAAAAGTGAAGGTCTTACTTTTGGCTCTCCCCCAAATGTCCATAGTGTGAAAACAACTCCAGAGATTATATCCTTGTCATGCTTCACAAGTTTCTGTAATGCATCTGCTGGTACAAATGTATCAGAGTCTATAAAGAACAGGTAATCAAAGTCTTTTGAAAGGAAATATGTTCTTATTGCATTTCTTGATTTGAGTATTTTATCATAGTAATCATTTGCAGTTATATGGACAACATTAAATCCTTTTTTTCTTATGATTTCAGCATGAAGGGGATCATCTGAGTTGTCAATGAAAAGGATTTCTTTGTTAGGATAATCTATTTTATTCAGCGAGTCAAGAAATTCATCCAAGCAGTAATCTTTTCCGTCATATGTTGGTATTCCTATCAATACTTTTGTGTATTTGTTTTCCATATGTTTATTGCTAACCTTAACTATTTATAAAGCTTTTTAGAAAATAAATGGACCATATGCGCCGACTGGGATTCGAACCCAGGCAAGCGGCTCGCATCATGCTTTGCTGCATATGGAAGGCCGCTGTCATGCCATTAGACCATCGGCGCACAGTCGAGAATAATTACAGGGCTGTTTAAAAAGATTTCTATACTTTAATCATCGTCTGTTCCAGTGCAGAATATAGCATATACTGGTCTGTGGTCAGATACTTTTTCTCTTGCTTCTTCTTGCGTCAGGCCCAGTATTTCATCAAACATGTAGATTCCTTTTGCTCCAGTATATTCCTGTGTTGCTTTTTTTGTGAATATTATGTTGTCATACAGGTGCCCGCTGTCTCCTATTGTTGTTTTTCCTTTTGATATTGCATACCAGCTGTCTTTTATTTCTTCTTTTATGTATTTGAAGTTGTCTTCCCATGGTTGTGTGTTAAAGTCTCCTGTTAGGATTATGTCATTTTCATGTGCGTCTTTGCTTTGCAGGTAGTTGTATACATTTGCTATTTCTTTCATCTCTACTGCTCTATCTGCAGGTCCTTCTCCATATTTTATGTGGACAGTAACTATGACAAAGTCAAAGTTAAATGACCTGAATTCAGCAATGTAAGGTTCTCTTATGAATTTATTAGATGCATCGATATACACATCAGGCCCTTCCTCCAGCCATACCTTGTCTGTGTTGTAAATAAATGCATATCTTTCTTTTTGTACATTACCCAGTGGCTTGCTTACCTCAAAATGATAATGTTTTCCTGTTTTGCTATTTAGCATATCAATTGTCCTATTCAGTATGATTGGGTCTCCTGTGACTTCCTGCACTGTTATCAAGTCAAAATTAGCAAGAACTTCTGTTATCATTAAGAGCTCTTCATCCGTTCTTGTCTTATCTGAGAAATCTTTTATGTTGAATGATGCAATTGTTATGTTTTGAGGGCAGAGCTTTATAGGCTCTTCTGGCATAACAGGGGCAGTTTCTTTTGGTGTTGTTTTCTGCTCTGCTTTCTCTGCAATGTCAGCATCTGTTATTGCATATCCAGACATGTCAACATTGCAAGATGTTAAAAGAAATAGCATAATTATTATTGCTATAATTGCTCTCATATTGGGCTTATTTTCATTTCTTGTATATATTTTTTTCTAAATTATAGAATCATATCTCTCTTTCTAAATTCTCTATGAATCTCTTGAAATCGTGTTTTTTTATTGCTGCTCCGCAGGCATGCTCATGCCCTCCGCCATAGCCTTCTATCCCAACAAGGGCTTTTTTAACTGCTTGCAGCAAATCAATGTGCAGCCCTGTTCTTATGCTGCATCTCATCTCTCCTGATTTTTCCCTGCCGAGGATTATCACGCTGTTAGGGAACATATACAATAATTCATTTGATAGGTCTTTTGTCAGGCTTAGCTTGTCTTCGGTGTAAGTGAAAACAAGTAATTTTCCGTCTTTCTTCTGCTTCAGTATTCTTGCCTTCAGTTCTTCATATTTCTTGTTTATCTGTAGGTATTTCTTGTAGACAAACTTTCCAGATCGG
>JAWABT010000084.1:0-3467 GCA_038884515.1 Candidatus Woesearchaeota archaeon
AGCTACACAGTTGCAGTTATACAGCCAGAGTGGGCAACAATAAAGATAACACCATCAAGCACAATAGTTCTTGAAGCAGGAAAATCGCAAACACTTTATGTTGCTGTGGAAGCTGGCAAGAAAGCTCCGCTCGGAGCACAGGTGCTGGCAGCAACAATAAGCTCAAGCGGAGAATCAATCGAGCAGCTAACAATGACAGCAAACGTGACAAAAGCATCAGGAAGCCTGATTAGAACAATACTAGAGGTAATACTTGTTGCTTTCGTAGTGATTCTATTAATAATTGGCTTAATCATCGGCCTAAACAAACTAAGAAGCAATGACGATGACGAGAAGCCAAAAACAGAGACTTATTACTAAGTCTTTGTCTTTTCTTTTTTCTCCATTGGTTAATCAAAACCACCTAGCAGAATGGGATTAAAGGTAGGGGTAAGAAATGAAAAAATTATTGCTGGCATTGATGATTGCACTGATAATCATAACTACTAGTGTCCACGCCCAAGAAAATTTTGACGCATACGGCCAGCCAGAAATCAACACATTCCAGTGCAGCACGCACGAAAGCAAGATAACTGTCATAAATTCAGGAACTACCTCAAGCACTTATTTCATGGAAGTAGAAGGAAGCGCAGCAAAATGGGCAGAATTCGCGCCAGCAACATTCGTGCTCTCTCCTGGCCAGAGCATTGAAGTCAAAAGCTACCTCCGCGTGCCTTGTAATGCAAAAGGAAAATACACACTAGACACATACATCGTCACAGCAGACGGGCTTGAAAAAGCAATACCGCAAGATATTAGCGTAGAAAAGCCACAGAACATAGACATAAGGGCAAACATATTCTCACAATCAATAAATCCCTGCCAGACAGCAACATACAACCTAACAATAATAAATCCCCTTGACTTCACAGAAGATTACACATTATCTGTTGACAAATTCAAAAACGAAACATTCTTCAGTGATGAAAAACTCACATTGCAGGGAAAAAGCTCAAAAGATGTCTTGATAGAAATAGAGCCCCAGAGCTGCATGCTTTCAGGAGCATATGACATAGTATTCTCAGCAAAAGCAGAAAAAACAGGAGTAAAAGCAGAAATAGACCTCGCATTGGACATAAGCGATAAAGGAATTGCAAGCATAGCAGATGGTGTCAGCAAGATAAAAACAGATTATTCGGAGAAGGAAGTAGAATTGCAGCTGGTCAATAAAGGAAAAGAAGAAACAGAGTACGAGCTAATTGTTGTCGGGCCTGACTGGGTAAGCATACTGCCTGATACACTCACTATCGAAGGAGAAAAAAGCAAAACATTCAAGCTAAAATTTGTTCCGTCAAATGAGATAAGCAAAGGAAAATATCCTGTAAAAATAATTGCAAAAGCAGATACAGGAGCTAAGTATACAAAAGAAATAATAGTGCAACTTGGAGAGCCAACAATATTTAACATTTTAATCAAGGATTACCCAATACCAACCTTTGTTGTTGCAATAATCATAATCGGGCTAATCATTCTTGGAGTAATATTCTTCAGGAAATATAACAGCGAAGAAGCAAAAAACGCCAGGGCAAAGAAAAAAGCTGAAAAAGCAAAAAAGAAAGAAGAGCTAAGAAAACAAAGAGAACTGGAAAAGAAAAGACTCGAACTTGAGAAAGAAAGACAGCAAAGAATAAAAGAGCTCGAGAAAAAAAGAAAAGAAGCACAACTCGAGGCAGAGAGACAGAAAGCAATAAAGAAATATGACAAACAGATAAAATCAGAATACAAACTCATACCAAAAGACGAAATTATTGAAGGAAAAAAAATGCCTGGCAGGCGGCTCTGGAACCTTATACTTCTAATAACTATCTTGCTCATAATCGGAACTGCAATAAAATTCAGGACATTTTTCTATGCAAACAAATGGTATGTGCTCTTAGGAATAATCATACTCATCATTCTTTATATCATCAAATGGCTGGGAGGAATAAACAGAGTAACAGCTCGATGGAAAGGGCTTGTGCTCGCAAATGAAACACTGCTGGTTGATGTGAACTGGAGAAAAGGGCTTCAGCAGATGAGCTTTGCACTAAGCTCTCCTGCAGAAAAATTAACTGCTGTTATCAAAAAAGGGAGAACAAGGTATGGCCGATACTTCAAGCCAAAAGATTATGTCTACCAATATTTTAGGGTAGAAAGTTCAGTAGATGAAATCATAGATGAGATAAAAGAAAGCAGGTTCAGGTTCAAGGTAGACAAGAAATGGCTTGCAAAGAGGCAGGTTGATGAAAAAAATATTTCACTTGCAGTATTGCAAGGAGATAAATACAATAAATTAAAAACAGTTAGAGAAACTTCTGATGAGAAATTCGTTTACTACAAAGCAGATGCAGATTGCTTTGGACAGTTTGCAATAATCGGAAAAACAAATGCAAAAGAAAAACAAAAGCCATACTGGATCGCATGGCTCCTTATCGGAATACTTGCCATACTTGCAATTATTATCGGCCTTAACATGCTTTTTGAGCCAAAAATAGAAGCAAAAGGAATACCTGTGCAGGTATGGGATGTAAATGGACAGCACAAAATTAACCTAACGCAATATTTCAGCGACCCAGACAATGATGTTTTGAATTTTACCGCAGCAAAAGTGAGCAATATAGACATACAAGTGACAGATGGAATTGCTTATTTAACGCCTGATTATGATTGGTCTGGGCAGAGGATAACAACATTCTATGCAGATGACGGCAAAGGTGGAACTGCACAGAGCAACCCAGTAAAACTTGTTGTCAAGAAGAAAATAGTTCCATCTGCCGCTTCAGGATATGTTAAATATGTGCTTGCAGGAATAATAATACTGATAGTTCTAATAGCATTCCTGATTCTCAGAAAACCAATACTGAAATGGCTTGAAGAAGAAGAGAAAGATTATTAGTTCTTAAAAAAATAGTGGGGATGCAGGGATTTGAACCCTGATCGGCCGGTGTCTTCAGCATTAAAGCCACACCGGGCTTCTTAATCATCGTCTTTCGACTCATCGCTCCATGACTGGAGCCGGCAGTTCTAGCCAAGTTATACTACATCCCCAACAGTAATAACAGAATAATAGATGTTATTTAAAGTTTACTGAATTATTCAATTCTGTTATCGATTCTTTGATAGAACCAGCAGGAAGCTCAATAACAAACATAGCCCTTGCTTTAGGCGTGTAAAACCTGTAGGGAGTAAGGTTTTCTTTTAAATCAACAACCCGCATCTGCCTATTAAGATAAATCAAGTCAATAGGCTTCCTTACAAGCAAAGTATGGATAGGAATTATTTTTTCTTTTTTGAAAATAAAGACAAGCGGAATTATCTGGCTCTTAAGCATCAAACCAAATGTTTTTGCAAGAATATTCCTGCACTTTTTGTGCTGTGTAGCAATAATTGTGTTTTTTGTTAAGTTTGTTATCATTATCTAACCTATTATTTGAAAAACAGCAAGTACT
>JAWABT010000085.1:0-3442 GCA_038884515.1 Candidatus Woesearchaeota archaeon
AAAAGAATTAATGTTTTCTTAAAAAATGATTTGGTAAGCCCCCTATCTGAAAGAAAAACAAATCCGGGCTCAAGAGTGATACTTACTGGTCAGGTAAAAGAAATTCCTATCTTTACGCATTCAGGTACGCAAAGTACGCGTTTTGACCTTCTTTTTGAAGCTAACTCTGTAATGCCTGTTGAAGAAGACTTTAGTGATATCACAATATCAAAGGAGGAAAAGGAAGAAATTGAAAAACTATCCATTGATCCGGCATTACATAAAAAACTTATTGCAAGCGTGGTCCCTTCAATTTATGGTTATGAAAAAATAAAGGAAGCTCTGCTTCTTCAAATGGTTGGCGGCGTTAGAAAGGTCCACGAGGATGGCGCTGTCACAAGGGGCGACATTCATATGCTCCTTGTTGGAGATCCTGGTGGCGGTAAATCGCAGATACTCAAGAGAATAAGTCATGTTGCTCCAAAAGGCAGGTTTGTAAGCGGCAAGGGCGCGTCAGGAGCAGGCCTTACTGCTGCTGTTGTCAAGGATGAGTTTCTTCAAGGCTGGAGTCTCGAGGCAGGAGCACTTGTTCTAGCAAACAAGGGTGTTATCAGTATTGACGAGCTTGACAAGATGAGTAATGACGACAGGGCAGCAATGCATGAGGCTCTTGAGGGTCAGACAATCACAATATCAAAAGCAAATATTCAGGCAACACTACGCTGTGAGACAACAGTTCTTGCCGCAGCTAATCCTAAGTTTGGCAGGTTTGATCCGTACGATACTGTTGCAAATCAGATTGACCTGCCTCCGACATTAATTAATAGGTTTGACTTGATTTTTCCAATCAAGGACCTTCCTGATGCAAGTAAAGATGAAAAAATGGCAACGTTTATCCTGGATCTTCACCAGCATAATATCGAGACGCCGCCAATAGATACAAAGCTGCTAAGAAAATATGCAACATATGCTCGTCAGAATATTTTCCCTAAACTTACTGATTCTGCCATCGAGGAACTCAAGGATTACTATATTAAAATGCGTGCTTCTGCATCTGGCCAGGGAGTAAAGGCAATTCCTATCTCTGCAAGGCAGCTTGAGGGTCTTGTCAGGCTTTCGGAGGCAGCTGCACGGCTAAGGCTTTCAGATAAAGTTACAAAGAAGGATGCAAGAAAAGCAATAGAGATGCTTGATTTCTGCCTTAAGCAAGTTGCGTTTGATGAAGAAACAGGAACAATAGATATTGATAGAATTGCAACAGCTGTTCCTGCGGCACAAAGAAACAAAATAATCATAATCAAGGAAATAATTGCAGAACTTGAGAATAAGCTTGGAAAGACAATTCCTCTTGAGGATGTTGTTCGTGATGCTACCCAGAAAGGTATGACTGATTCTGAGGTTGAGGAGCTGATTCAGAAGCTTAAACGGTCTGGAGATATTTTTGAGCCAAGACATGGATTCATTAGCAGAATTTAAAACAAAAGATTAATAAATAAAGTGTTCTTTTAATAAAATCATGGAGACAATTTTTAAGGAGTTTCCAATAAGCTTGGAATATGTTGTCTATTTCAGTTGTACATCTGTCCTGCTGCTTGCAATAGCAATTCTTGAATCAAAAAATGGCGCTGCGTTTCTTGCATTCCTTTCAGGTATTATTTCAATTTTTTTCGCATTACTGTCCTGTTGGGATTTAATGTCAATTGGAATCATAAAGCACAGGGTATTTGGAATAATATTCTTTATAATAACATTATTCCTTTTTCTTGGCTTAATATATGATTTTATTCAAGCAATCTAAGCAATTTATGTAACGTTTGCTTTAGCCAAATTTGTTTTTAACTGCTCTGTCTTCTGGAGGGAATAGCATGCGTTGGACATATATTTATTTTTAATCAGATTACAAATAGAAAAATCACCGTCTAATGCAAAGGAGATATAACACCGGTCCTTATTTTCTGCGTCCTGAATGTTTTCACACAGAGCACTTTTTCCAGAACTGGAGGCTATTTGCGAAAAACAGTCGTCAGCCAGCGACTGTCTTGTTATTGTAGTGCAAAGAATTGCTGCATTTTCGGCATTTGTTTTTGCAACAAGCCTTGCCTGTGCAATTATCTCTTCTGGAGTGCCTGTTCTCTCGGCACAATCATCAATACAATTTAATTTATTTTCACCAGACTCGCAAAAGCCATTTCCACAACAGGGCATTATGGGGCTATGCCTGCAGATTCCTTTTTCACAATAATCTGTTGTGCATTTATTATAGTCATCACAAGTAGTTGGACATTCTGCCACAAATTCTTCTTCTATTGGCGCAGGCCCTGTGATAGCAGTTGTGGGCTTGGCAGAAATTTTAAAATCAAAATTATTTTGTGTTGTCCTCCCTTCATAACTTAAAGTTACTTGTAGGAAATAATCCCCTGGCTGTGCATCTGCAGGTAAATTCATTTCTCCTATTATACTCTTTTTTTCTGCCATGCTAAAACTATCTTGTTTTATGGCGAGCGTTGCGCCAGTTCTTCTATTAATCAATGCATATGTGAGCAGTGTGCTTGATTCTCTTGACTCCCCACTTGTTAAGTCAATAATAAAAGAAAGCGTCTCGCCAGGATATAACTCTGTTTTAGCCAGAAAAACAGTCATCTGAATTGTTTTGGTTTCTGGTGCAAAAAATTTTATGGCTCCAAGGATAAGCAGTATTAATATTATCAAAGTGCTTAAAATTAATACGGCGGTTTTTCCAGTGATATGTATTGCTTTTGTAGGAACTGCTGCTTTTTGTACATACGATATTGCTTGATTAACTTCTAATGGCGAATACCCTGCATTAATTAACGTATTCCTTATTGTTTCAACACTATAGCCTGTTTTCAGAAGCTTATTTATGTATTCTGTTAAGCTTTCTTGCACCATCTTTTTTTCCAAACTTACTTGTATCTGTTAAAGAATACAAAAGTATATAAATGTTCTTGTCAAAATAACTTAAAGGGAGGGGGCATTTATGGAGCAAAAACAGCAGTTCAGAAGGGAAGTTGCTGTGAAATTAAAGATAGTTAACCTTATTAATGGGCAGTATATTAAAGAAGAAGGTCTAAGGCCAAACTATGTTTTGCTTAAGGATGGGCGTAAGGTTTCTAGGGTGAATATACTTGGCACGGTTGTATCTATTAGTAGTGACGCAGGATATACCAGTATTTGTGTCGATGATGGGACGGCAAAAGTATCTGTGCATTCTTTTGAACAAAATCCGCTGCTTGATGCTTGTCAAGTGGGAGATGTTGTTCTTATTATTGGCAAGCCACGGGCATATGGCAAAGAAATATACGTTCTTCCAGAAATAGTAAAGCCGGTGATGGATTTGCGTTGGGTAGAAGTGCGTGATCTGGAGATTAAAAAAAGTCAGTCAACAACAATAGATACAGGACCTGCAAATTATGATCAAGACATAGAAACATCAGTTTCAAAT
>JAWABT010000086.1:0-3382 GCA_038884515.1 Candidatus Woesearchaeota archaeon
CATAGTTGAAGACAACCTCACAAGCATAGAACTAACAGCATACATAGATGCAAACTACATACACGGAATGACCATTAAAGAAATAATAGACTCAACAAAAGCAATGGTAGAAACAGGCTCAAAAATTGAAATAAACAAAAAAACAGTTGTTGACGTGCACGGCATCGGAGGAGTCCCAGGAAACAGAACAACGCCGATAATTGTAGCAATACTCGCCGCAGCAGGCCTGACTATTCCAAAAACAAGCTCGCGAGCAATAACATCACCATCAGGAACAGCAGACACAATGGACATCTTTTGCGATGTTGCACTACCAATCCCTAAACTGAAAAAAATACTCAAAAAAACAGGAGCATTCCTTGCATGGGGTGGGGCAGAGCAGATAAACCTCGCGCCAGCAGATGACAAGATAATAAAAGTAGAGCATCCCTTAGAGATAGACGCAGAAGGCCAAATGCTTGCATCAATAATGGCAAAAAAAGCAAGCGTCTGCGCAACACACCTACTGCTGGAAATGTCTGTCGGAAAGCACGCAAAACTAAAAACAAAAAAACAGGCGCGCGCAATTGGCAAAAAATTCAGAATACTCGGAAACGAACTCGGAATAAAAATAGCATTCTACATTGCAGACGGCAGCCAGCCAATAGGAAACGGAATCGGGCCTGCACTCGAAGCAAAAGATGTTCTTCTTGTTTTGCTAAATGACCCGACAGCACCAAAAGACCTGAAAACAAAATCACTAAAGATGGCAGCAATGCTACTTGAATTCACAAACAGGGCTAAAAAAAGACAGGGTCTTAAGATTGCAAAAAAAATCCTTGAAAGCGGAAACGCATACAGCAAATTCATGGAAATAATAAAAGCACAAGGAGGCAGAGAAATAACACCAAACCAGATACCACTCGGCAAATTCACTCGCAGCTTCAAGGCAACAAGAACAGGAACAATAACAGAAATCGACAACAAAATAACAACAAAAATATGCAGGCTTGCAGGAGCACCAGACGACCACGGCTCAGGACTCTACTTCTACAAGAAAAAAGGAGACCGCGTAAATATTGGCGACAAGCTCTTCACCATTTACTCACAGAATGAAGAAGAACTCGGGTATGCAGTAGAAGCTGCAAAACAATTCAGGCTGATGAGAATAAACTAGATTATTTCTTTACCAGTTCTAATCTAAGAATCCTTAGTGTCCCATTATGCTTGGCATATTCTTTCTTTGACTCAATTATTTTTATTTTCTTTTTATGGATAGGAGAGTCAAGAACCATTGTCTCAAGCTCTCCGCCTTCGCCAGCAGGATTGATTTTGTATTTGTTCTGCAAATCTTCTAATTCTTTTATTGCTTTGCTATCAAGCTTCCTGCCAAGCCATTTTTCATCCAAAGGATAAGCTGCAATTCCAGTTATTATTACCTCAAACTTGTTTTCCAGCAATTCATTAAGAAGCTTTACCTGGTCCATCTGCCACAAAGGATTGACTGTTTTCAGATTAAGCTCTTTGCAAATCTTGTCTATCCTTGATGCCTGATATGCAGAAGCAACTGCACCTGTGATTATTCCCTCAATCTTGTATTTGCTTTTTGCTTCAAGAACAGCTTTCTTCAGGTCTTCAAGCTCTTTTTCTTTCTCTCCTTTTGTTTGCACTAAAATCAATGGAATCCCCAATGCCTCTGCCTGCTGATTAATGAACTCAAATGCAGGAACATGGAACATATATGACTCTGGATTTTCTGATTTCAAAGAAATCAAGCAAACAACTTCATGCTCTTTCATAGCCTTGAAAATAGCAAGAGTGCTGTCCTTGCCTCCTGAAAACAAAGCTCCGAGTTTCATAAAAATAAATACGCCACCGCCCGGATTTGAACCGGGATAACACAAAATCGCCATTTTGTTATTGCCCATTTGAGTGGCGATTTTGTGGGACTGAAAAATCCGCCTAATTCCATACGCCGTCGCCCGGATTTGAACCGGGATACCCTTGCGGGAACGGGCTGGCTTGATTTTAGTTCTCAAGGCCCGCGCAATACCAGGTTATGCGACGGTGGCATTTGCACACCTACAGGCATAAGCACGCGATTGTGCAAATGCCGACGCAGGCGGCGAGTGTTAACGATACTATAGAAACAGTAAGGGTTTTTAAACATTGCGCCAGAGCATCAGCTTTTTAAAGATATGAACATTTTAAAGAGGATATGGGGGAGAAGAAAGCATGTGGGGCAAAGTACATTAGAGCCAATTGATTATAAACCCGAAAGACATAGAAATAATAGAGATTTACGTTCGTGGGGGGCATTTATGGAATACCTAAATGAAGACAAGCAAAAGAAAGCTAGACGCGCATACTACAAAGAACCTGCACAAGAATCACAAAGCCTTGAAAAAATAGTTAAAAATCCAGAAGAAGCAGGATGGAAACCTTTATTCAGCCTGCCGGTGCCTTCTTTTTTTGTTAATTTCTTATTTGAGCGCGGATACTTAACTCAAGAAGATGCTCTTTCCAAGCCTGCTGAAACATGGGACTTGTACAGCGGCCTGGTTGAGGTATATCCAATCAATAAGCAGGAAAAATTATACCTCATTAACAATCCAGGAACACGCACCTTGACAGGAGTGCTGCGCCATGAAGTCAAAAACATCAACAGTTCTGCAGAAAGATTTGCAGAATTATTTCCAAAAATCCTGCCAGGACAGGATTACTCAATAGACGGAATAGCAGCTGCATTAATAAAATCAAAAGATGAAGTTAGGAAGTCAGAATCAGATGAAACAAAAGTCATGTTTGACTATACTAAACAAGAAGTGTCCAGTAATCAAATGCAGCTCGCAAAGCATCTGGGATGGTATGACCCTGAAAAAATAAAAAATATAGGTACAAATAGCATATTTGCCACTTTAGTTCTGGAGGGCTTGGCAGGCATCATTGGGGGAGCTGTCTTGTTTGAACCTAAGTTTGGGAATTATCTTTCAAGTGCTTTAGCTGGAGGATTTCTAAGCGCTATTTTTGGAATGCTGCCTACAATTATGTTTGGCGTTATTTCAACTGCTACAATATCTAATTATTTTGATAAAACCAGAATCACAAGTAATATAAACAAATTAAAATCAAAAATAAGAAAGCAGCAAAAAATCGCAAACCAAATCAAGCAGGAATATAAATATGCAAAGACATTTGATGACTCAACAGAAGCAGCAATTAAAATGCATAATCAAAATATATTACTGCATAAATACTGGGCTGTCCTGCACGAAGTAATCACGCACAACTGCGCTAGCATAACATACTCGCAACAGTATAAGCCTGGCTCTAAGGACTGTGCGTCTGAGGAAGATGCAAAAAACAAAGTTCTTGATTTCTTCAGAGAAAAAGTTCTTTCTCA
>JAWABT010000087.1:0-3319 GCA_038884515.1 Candidatus Woesearchaeota archaeon
TTATTTTTCTTGGATCACCCATGATATTACCTCATAATTTTACTTTCCTGCTTTCTTTCCCACTTTTGTTTTTTTGACACCCATTACTTTTCCTTTGTTCTTTCTGAAGTTGCTTCTTGTCCTCTGACCCCGCACTGGCTGGCCGAGAGAGTGCCTAACTCCCTTGTAACTTTTTATCTTTTTCATGAATTTTATGTCATTTTCAACTGTGAACTGCAATTCGCTTGTCAGAACATGCTTGTTCTGTCCTGTCTCTGGGTCTTTTTTTCTGTTTAGCATCCATATGGGAATATTATATTTTAATGGACTTGTGACAATATCGCCAATCTTTTTGATTTCTGCATCGCTTAGTGTTCCTATTTTTTTTGCGGCATCCACCCCTGCGGCTTTGCAGACGGCGTGGGCATACATTGTGCCAATGCCTTTTATGTTTCTAAGAGCATAAAGAGTAGCTTTGGTTCCATCTAAATCTGTGTTTGCGATTCGCACTAAGTGTTTTATTTGTTCTTGTTCAGCCATTTATGACCCCATTAACACGAGAAAATAAGCGCGTCTTTAGTAACCCTAAAACGCCATTTTGACTCGGGCTAATACAGAGTAGGAGAAAGGGTTTATTTATAAAGCTTTGGTTTCCGGCGCTTTTTTTCTTAAAATTAAGGGCGGTAGCCGGGAATCGAACCCGGGCCGGAGGCTTTCTATAAAAATATTCCACAGGCCTCTACGCTACCATTACGCCACTACCGCCATGAGATATTTACAAAATGCGAGTAGTGTTTATAAAATTAACTCAGAATCTCCTTTTGTATTCAGAATAAAAGTATGGTATTAGAAAAGCAGCAACATAGACTATACTTACGAGCAAGGGGCTGTGCGTTGGTGTTAGCAGCTCGAGTTTTGCCTCAAGAATATTTGCGAGTCTGGTCATTATGTATATATTTATCAAAGCAACAGCACCTAAGAGAAGACTAGGAATAATGTGGCGTTTTTCTTCTATTTTCTGTAGCTCTTTGAGAAGCCCGTTAATTAATGCTCCGAAAGCAAGTCCTATGAGAAATAGTGATGCATATAAGTAAAACCCGCTCATTATAAGCATAAGTGGCACGAGTGTCACAGATATAAAAAAATTGCCTAGCACTCCTGTGAAGAGCAGAAAAAAATAGACAAATTCATCTATAAATAAGATTGTACCTGTTTTTCGTTCCTTGGCCCTATCTATTATGTTAATAGTTCTTTTTTTTACGCTAACAGGCCAGGGTTTTGTAATGATGCTTTCCTTTAATTTTTTCATATCACTCTTTTTCTTTGATTATTTCTTCAACATAATTTATGAATTCTTTTGTTTTCTTAAAATAGTCACCTATGATATCTATTGTTATTTCTGCTTGTTGCTTTTCATCCAGATTCACTGTCATTGTGACGTGCCTTCTGTATTCCATTGCTTTGTTAAATTTTGCTTTTTCTATTTTTCTTAAAAGCATGAAGAATTCAAGAAATCTCTGTATTTCAGGATCGTCAGAAAATTCTTTTTTGAGTATTTCAATTCTAAGCCGCGGCAGTTCTGGTACGTCGGTTATGAGTTTTTTTTCTTTGCACTGGCGCAGTAGAGCTTCGATACCAAAATCCATTGCGGTTATCAGCCGCTGAATCAATGATTTTAGAACATCCACAGTTCTCGTATATTTTAGAGTAACGTGAAAAAGATGGTCTGCTCTTCCAAGTTCCTTTTGTGCATTGTTTAAGGCTTCACGCAATTTTTTACCTTATTTTTTAAGCTGAAGTATTGCTGCTGCAAGGTCTCCTTTGTTTTGCTTTATTGCAGCTAGTGCATCATCGTGGTTTGTTCCGGTTTGGTCCATGACTGTCTGAATGTCTTCCTCGCTTATTTCAGGTTCTGTTTTCAGCGGTCTTTCTTCTGGCTTGCCAATTATCTGATAGGTCTCCTGGCCCATGAGGTTTACTTTACTGACTTTTGGGCTTTTGAATATTAATTCCTTATCAGTTGTCTTCACCACGACTTCTTTTGCGTCTATCTCGACTTGCTGTATTCCTAATCTTTGCATGGCTTTTGCCATATCCCTAGAACTCATTCCTGGAATCATGTTCTCAGCTCAGGCCAAGCAGTGCATTTCCGTATACATGCAATACAATTGTTATTAGCATAATCACTATGGCAATTACGACTATGTGACCTGGTTTGAATTCAATCTTGCTTTTGTAGTCTTCAAAATATCTTGTTAATCCTGCTGTGCTTGCAGGCATGTGTATTTTTTTGTCAGCCATTTTTATAGACCTTGTTTAAAATAAATAATAAAGGTTGGGCAAGCATAAGCTACCTTTTGTCAGCCCCCGTAGCACCGATTTTCTGCGATGCCAACAGTTTTATCTGTTGTGGATGGGCTGTCTTGACATTTTACTAAGCGCACGTTCTGTGCTTGCACCGGCCAGTCCTATCCGTTTCAACGCATCCCTTAAGCAAACTCAGCCAGTTATCTCACCCCTGTTGCCAGAGGCTTCATGGCATCATAGCGAATAAGGGCCGTTTCGTTTCTGTGATGTTGCCGCCCATTACTGGGCCTTCCTTTCGGAAGCGGCCTTTTATGGTGGGTAGACTTTCCTCAGCCCTTGTAGAACAAGGACCGTCGGTCAAGTGCTTTCCCAACCCTGTTTAATAGTATTATACTGGGGTATATAAAGTTATCGCTGGTAAACTGCCTTTAAAAGGGCTGTGGGGCTCGATTTCATAGGTTTTAGAGGGCAGAAAACACAGTTTACAGCTTTTCCAGAGGCATTTTACTACTAAATAGTGAATATTATAGAAAGGTTTATATATTACTTGATATTTATTATAAATACTCAGGTGAAAACTAAAAATGACAGAAGAAAACAAAACAGCATTAGCAAATAGCTATGCTAGAGGTGTCTTGGCAGCGGTCTTGGGCACAGCAGCGTATCTTACTGGTGTTTCTATAGAGAATGAGACATTAAGAGGAATCATGGATTATGTTGTTGGTGCAGAGTATATAGAACCTTTCGCTGCAAGAGATGGTTATATTGGTATGCTGAAGCTTGTTGGCGGTGCAGCTGCTTTTGGAGGTCTTGCAGGAATTGTTACAAAAGCATTCATTAATCTTTTTGAGAAAACACTTGAAAAAACTCCTGCGTGCCCATATGGAAGGCCGCCAAAATAATAGAGCATTAAATGATACGAATTATAATGAAGGCAGTCAAAAGCACGAGGTCTTTTAGAAAATGATTATTTTTCAAATGTTAATATTGTCCAAGTTTCTTTTCCCTGCATTATTTTTCGCTCTGAAACGCA
>JAWABT010000088.1:0-3274 GCA_038884515.1 Candidatus Woesearchaeota archaeon
AACATGGATGTAAAGCGCATCATAAAATTGCATGTTTTTTATTACTGTCTGCGCCCATATCCAGTAATATTTTTCAGGATTGTTTCCGCGTTCAGGCAGAGGAATTATTTCCATCCCTGAGAGGTGTGCAATCCCCCTCTCAACAGGCATTTCTGCAAAACAACCCCATTTCAGTCCGTATGTTTTACAAAGATTAAAAAGATTTGGAAGCCTGTCTCCGGCATCACGAGTCAGTATCACATTTGCAGGCTCCTTTCCCTGCGCCTTTCGTTCAATGTTAACAGGATGATTGTTCAGAACCTCTGCACTTTTCTTTATGAACTCGTTGAGCAGTTCTGATGTAAAACTGGCTTCTTTTGTGCGTTCCAGGGGTACTGATTTTTGTAGTTTCTTTTCGGAATGCAAAAGCGCTGTGCTGAGCTGAATGCTTCCGTGGGTGGAAATCACCGGTTTCAAGGCATATCCAGGGTGTGTATTCGTTATTTTGGCTGAAAGTTTTTGTTTGGATTTTAGGACAAGCACACCTCTGTACTTCATCGTGCTTTTGAATACAAATTCCGCATTTGTAAGCTGGACAAATTCATTTATTGCCTGTTCCAATTTCTTTGACTCTTCGGTTGAGATATCCTCCACTCTTACATTTTTTATTTCTCCATCAACGAACGAGCCGAAGTTGCATCTTATTGCAACATTGCCATCCTCAAAGTCAACCCCTCCTCCTATCGCTTCAAGAGGCCCCCTGCCTGTATAAATTTCAAAGACATCATAACCCAAAAGAGAAAGCACAGCCTCGTCGCTTTACGGAGGAATCGGAAGCACCTGAAGAATCCCATTAGCCCCAATTCTTGAAAGATTGTTCATCTGCGGTTTCTTTGCAACTTCCAGCGGAGTCATGTAATTCAGTTCTTTGACAGGCGTGTCAGCTGCGCCATCCAGTATGATAAACAGTAGCTTTTTCATAAAATAATAAAGTTTTAAATCAAATTAAAGCTTTTCCAATACATGCAACTTACCCTGATTTTCATCGGAATAAATATCATTGTGTTTATTCTGCAGCAGTTCGGAATATTCAGCGGAATGTCTTTCATGCCTGCAACATTTATACAGGAACCTTGGACTATCCTTACATCTATGTTTATGCATGGAAGCTTACAGCATTTGCTTCTGAACATGCTTGGGCTGTTTATGTTCGGTTCTGTAGTGGAAAATGAATTTGGAAAGCTGAAATGGATTATCCTTTATTTTTTTGCAGGTTTTTCAGGCAGCGTGGCGTATATGCTTTTCAGCGCATCGCCATTCATATCTGCTCTTGGAGCAAGCGGTGCAATATTCGGACTTATGGCAGGTGCTGCTGTCTTAAAGCCTGGAATGATTATATGGACTGCTTACGGCCCGTTCCCAATGTTCATAGCTGCAATTGGCTGGGGTTTTGCGGAATTTGCGGGAATGTTTGGAATAAGCACAATAGCCCGAACTGCGCACATAGGCGGACTGGTTTGCGGAGCACTTATGGCATTTGTCATGCTTTCAAGGGCAAACGCGAAAGTCTGGATTCCTTTTATCGGACTGCCTCTTGTAGCTGCATTCGTCATAGGTGTGAACCTTCCGTCTGAGATACCGCAGTACTTTGTTGTTCCAGAAGGATTCCTGCTGAATTACTCTGAACACGAAACCGGATTCAAGACTGATATTTATTCCAAGGAAAATGATTTTATAATAGTCGTAACCCAGCCTGCTGTGCATGGTTTTAATCTCGCAATTTACTCAAATTATCTCGCCGCTACAGTTATGCATTTCTATTCCTTTGTTTTCAGTAGCACCTGCCCGGAGGAGGTATCCTACAAAATCGAAGAGCAAAATGAAACTGCAGTGATTAAAGGGCAGTTATGCTCGCAGAATTTTAAGGCAGTGGCTGCTGTCTGCCAAAAAAATGTCGATGTGCGTGTCGTGGAGTTTTATAAGACTAAAAGTTCGATGCCTGATTTTGTCTCTTGTGAAGGACTATTTCGTTAAATTTATGAATTAGCAAAAATTCATATAATTCATGAAAAATAATTTGTTTTTAATCGTAGTTTTAATAACTGTATTAACATTGGGTAGTGCAATTGCAATGACGTCCGCGGACAAGTTCGGGACTGAAACAAATGAGTTCACAACAGCCACACCTGTATATATAACTCATCCGGTAACTGTATTCTGTAACTCAGAAATGGAAAACAAGGAACTGAGAGTGTACATAGTCCCTGACCAGAGCTGGAATAAAGATGATGAAATAAAAAATGCGGTTGTAAATACGACAGTGCAAACAAACAGCAGGGGAAAACTTCTTACAGCAATGATATGGGAGTCTCCAAAAGCAGGAGAATATGACATCGTAGTAGACATCGACAACAATGGCAAATATAGTTATGCCGATATGTGTTCTGACTTGCTGGATGACAATATGCTTACAGGGTTCACTGTCAAGCAGGCAGAAAATCCGGAAGAGAGTCCTGAAGAAACTGAGAAAGAAGAAACTGCTGGAAATGACTCTGCGTCAGCGGAACAAGCAAAAGAAGAAACCGCTTTGGCAGCGAATAATGGTACTACAACAGTGCAAGCCGAAAAAACCGCGGAAGGAAAAGCAGATTACATACCATTCCTGATAATTGCAGTTGCGATAGTTATTGCAGCGCTTATCATTGCAGTAACTCTGGTTAGAATGCGATGATTTTTATTTTTCTTCATATTTTTTCAGTTCTGAATTCAGTATTTTAAACTCGATATTCGCCTGCTTTAAAAATTCCTTTGAGTCATGCGAAGCCTGATAATCGTTTAATGAGACAATTCTTTTAATCCCTGAATTAATAATCAGCTTTGCGCAGTCAAGGCAGGGAAACATTGTTGAATATAATGTTGCGCCGTCAATTGAAATTCCGAATTTTGCAGCCTGTGCTATTGCATTAGCCTCTGCATGCGTGGTTCTGACGCAGTGGTCTCTCACATTCCCGTCCGTATGCACTGCTTTCCTGAACAAATGCCCTACCTCATCGCAGTGCGGAAGCCCAACCGGAGCTCCGACATAGCCTGTTGTGAGTATGTGTTTGTTTTTTACAATAACAGCACCACTTCTTCCGCGTCCGCATGTCGCACGTTTTGAAACCGCATCCAATATCTGCAGAAAATACTCGTCCCAGTCAGGTCTTTTTTGTTCAGAATTATTTTTGTTCTCATCCATTTGTGATACCCCGAGATAATTACTCATGCGCCATTTATAAATTTTTCAGCCCAAAAG
>JAWABT010000089.1:0-3254 GCA_038884515.1 Candidatus Woesearchaeota archaeon
ATTCTTAACTATACACTTGAATTCACAGACCCTGTTGATGTAGGTGCATGGGTATCTGGAAATGCACTTGAAACAACAGAGATAACAATGTTGGGAAGGAATTATTATGTTGTTAGTGCAAGAAATACCACTCAGCGTACAATAACTCTTCTTGACACTGCAAATAGCGCAACTGTCTCAGAAGGCGGTTCAACAACAATAAATGTTGGAGGTACCAGTTATTCAATATCTCTTGAATGGGTTAGCGAAAATAAAGCAATCCTTAAAGTAGATGGAGTTGAGACAAACAAGCTCGGAGAGGGTGATGTCTATAAAGTAGGCGAGAACTTGTATTTGGGTGTTAAAGATATTTTGTATAGTTCAAAAGAAAGCGGAGTAAGCAAGGTTTCAATAAGCCTTGGCTCTGGCAAGATAGCTTTAATTGATAACGATGAAGTCCAAATAAACAATGAAGATATAAGCAAGAATACAGATTCTGTGTTAAATGCTTATATTGATGTTGATGGTGATGATTTAGAGTCCATAACACTTGAATGGATTCTGGACGATGATGCCTGGATTGTTCCTGAAAGAGAACTTGTACTGCCCGGGTTTGAGACAATCAAGCTCTCAATGGGAGGATTTATAGTTGACAAGAAAGAGATGACAAAGTTGACTCCTGATGGGGATGATTCAATCAAATTAGATGCAGAAATCAAAGATGGAAGCGTTTCATTGAATCTGTTCTATCTGAACAGTTCCAACACAGGAATAGCTGGGCTTGGCGAGAAAGATAGCCATAAGCTTGTCACAAGCAGCGGTAGCTCAGTGACTTTAAATGAATCAGAGAAGAGCTATTTTGTAGCAACTTGGATATCTGGAGATGATGCTGAATCATACGCCTTTGAAATCCGCTCAATAGATGACGAATCAGGCAAGAACAAGACAACATTGAAAAATCTTGCATCTGGCTCTGAATTAGTTTTCAGCGAAGTTGGGAAAACCAAGGATGTTGGCTCACTTCAGTTAACACTTTCTGCTGCAAACGACGCTAACAAAGTTGCAACAATTTCTGCAAGTGCAAGCAGTGGTAATGTGTATCTTGACAGATTAGTCACCAAAGAAGGTTTGATGATGAAGTTGCCTGTATTAAAGGCTGCTGCAAACTATACTGCTACTCCGTTAGCTGACGGAGAATTCGCTTCAAACGCTAGTGCGCCAGGCTATACGAATACTGCTTGGGGCATGAACTTTACAGAAGAATTGAAAGCTGGAGATATCCAGAAAGGAGCTTCTGTGAAAGTGACAATTGCTGTTGACGGCGATGATGGACTTGAAACAACAAGCTTAGCTGGAGTAACCATGATTGAAGACGGAGATGACACGGACAACTATGTTGGATATGTTGTTTCTGATCTTGCAACCAGGTTCTGGCAAAGCAGGCCTTCAACAGGCTTGAACAAGCTTGAAGTTGAATATCATGGCACAGAGGCATATGCAGATGTATATGTATCTGAAGCAGCCGCGGTAATCAGCGGAGGAGGAGCAGTTTCAATAGTTCCTATAACGGACAGCGAAGCTGCATCAGTCGCCACCAACATGATAGTTGTTGGGGGAAGCTGCGTCAATACCATTGCTGCTGAATTGCTTGGAAGCGCATCACCATTGTGCGGACCAGACTTTACTGCTAGAACAGGAGTCGGAGCTGGCGAATTCTTAATCCAGACGTTCGAAAGAGCGGGTGGAAAGGTAGCCACGCTTGTCGCAGGATACAATGCTGATGACACAACCAATGCAGCCACGTACTTGAGAACGCAAGCTGTTGACACAACAGCAGGCAAGAAGTACAAGGGCACGTCAGCAACATCTGCTACGCTTGTAACAGTTTAAGCCGAAATTTTTTGTTTTTTTCTTTTCTTTTTTCTTTTTTTAACTTCTTGCGAGAGCTCTCTGCCTGAGAGCTTTGACTTTGACAATTTTAAATGATTTAAGGAGGGGGAATTATCTGATATAATGATAAAGACATAAGGGGTGGAAGTGATAAACAAGTGAGCAGTAGATTGCACATTCAATTAAAATAGATGTAAAAACAGCATTTAGGTAATGATATTAAATATCTAAATAAGATAATAATCAGCGCAGAAAATTAGCAATTGGGCAGGGGGATTAGGGGGCATAAGGGATATGAAAATGATAAGTGGGGGAATTAGTTAATTAATGGTGAAATATGACAATAAGACAATATTATTTTGGAAATGATATCAAAGAAGTTTAAGAAGAACATCAAATTTTAGCTGTTAATGAGCGGATTGATAAAAGGTATAAAAGGGATTTGAAGGCTTGGATAATTGTGCTATGAAATAATTATACTCAGAGATAACATAGTTTTTAAAGCAAAAAAACGGCATTTAATCATGGAAATAAGAAAGATAGAGGGCGCGGAAAAAGCAGAGCAGAAGAGAAAGAGAAACATGATTATTTTAAGCGTGATAATGGTGGCAATTCTTTTTTTCAGCACTATTGGATTTTTTGCAGGAGAAGGAGATGAAAATTCTAGCGAGTTTGAAGAGGGAAAAATCGAGCAAATAGGAGACGAGTGGATTTTAAGATATGGGGAGCAGATGTTTAGATTCAGCAATTCTCCTGAAAGCGCAAAAAATGTCTCAATAGAGGGGGATTACAAGCTTGAAGATTATTATGGAAAATCCATTTATATCTCATCTGACAATGATGCGGCGGCTTACGAGATAACGCTGAATTTGGGAAGATATCTTGAAAGAATCCAGCCCGCGTGCTATGGGCAATGCGAGAAAAACCTGCCTGAAAAAAACTGCAGCGAAAGCATGATAGTGTTTAAAAACGCTGAAGAAAACAAAATTTACAAAAATGAAAGCTGTATTTTCATAGAGGGAAACCTGGAAAGCGCTGATGCATTCCTTTATAAACTGCTGAGGATAATTTAAAATATGGCAAAGAAAATAATCAAGAAAGAAGAAAAAGACACGCCAATAGACAAAAGGATAAAGAAATCGTTGCCTTTTATAATATTTATATGTGTCTTGGTTGCTGTTTTTTTTGCATCTTATTATTTTTTTAAAGGATTAAATGTAATAGAATATGGGGGCATGACTTTTACAAAGGGAACTTTGGGGAGCGTGATTCTCTACCGCACTTCTTACAATGTGGTTTCAGCAGATGGAAGAGCCGCAAGGTATGAGCTTTATTTAAGGACGAACCCAAAAGAAAATAACGTCCCTGTTGAGGGAAAGATTTTT
>JAWABT010000090.1:0-3209 GCA_038884515.1 Candidatus Woesearchaeota archaeon
GTATTTCTGCTTGTTGTTTTCAAGATAAAGCGCTTTATCATATATTACAACAGTATTGTAAGGATACCAATTGTATGGAAATTATATCCATCGGATTTAAAGATGTATACTGAATAAATATATTTTATTTTTTTCTTTTAAGAATAATTTTAAAAATAATGAAAGATAAATTTATAGAAGGCTTCTTACATCATCTATCCTGCCTGCAACATCCAGGCCTTTCTTTGTAAGAGTCAAAAGCTTTAATCTTCCCTGCTTGTCGAAATTTATCAAGCCTTCTCGTTCCATCTCCTGAAGTATCTTCACGACATGAGAATATGTGCAGTCAATATTTTTTGCAAGAGAAGACGCATACACTTCAGATTTTGCATTCTTAAGCTCAACCAGCATCATGGCCGGTTTCTCGCGGAAAAAGACCTTGAAAATTTCTTTGTTTTTCACTTATGCTCCCCCTCTATTCGGTTGTATTCTGCAATGATTATATTATAGGATATATTTAAACCTTTCGTTTGAATGTTTTTTCAAACGAAATAAGACCAGACCTCTTTGTTTATCACACTATTAATGATAGTTTGTATTTAAATGTTTCGAAAAATATGCCTCGTCAGAAACTTTACGGATTTAACATGAAAAAAAATTTAAAGCAAAGATGATTCTATAAAATGTATGGATTTAAGCGAAATATATTTTCCGCACGAGAAGATAAGATTAATACAAGATAAGCTGATAGAGCAGGTTGTTGATGCTATTAATAACAAAACCCATCTGATAGCACATGCTCCGACAGGCCTCGGCAAGACAGCAGCAGTATTGTCACCTGCACTTGCGTATGCATTAAAGAAAGAAGGATTTACTGTTTTTTTTCTAACATCAAGGCACACACAGCACAAGATTGTGATTGACACTCTTATGGAAATAAAGAAAAAATACTCATTGAATTTCACTGCAACATCAATCATAGGAAAAAAATGGATGTGCCTCCTGCCAAACACAGCAACGATGCGAACAAGCGATTTCTCAGAATTCTGCAAAGCTCTGCGCGAGGACGGCAAATGCGAGTTTCATGAAAATGCAAAACAGAAAAATGTAAATTTCCAGAAACTGCTTGAAATGATTGAGAAAAACTCACCGCAGACAACAGAGGAAATAATCGAACTCTGCGGAAATGAGAAAATCTGCCCGTATGAATTATCACTCAAGCTTGCATCGAAATCAAAAGTAATCGTCTGCGACTATTACTACCTTCTTAATCCGCACATAAGAAACATATTCCTCGCAAAAACAGGAAAAACAATAGAAAACGCAATAATAATCATAGACGAAGGCCACAACCTGCCATCAAGAATAAGGGAGCTGCTGACATCAAAAATATCAAACATATCCCTAAGAAAAGCAATCAAGGAAGCAAAAAAATTCGGATTTGCAGAAGTAACAACGCTTCTTGTAGAGATTGAGGCAATACTTGCAAAACTCGCGCAGGAAATTCCTGCAGGAGAAAACGAGATTCTTGTTGCAAAAGAAAAATTCCTCGATGAGCTTAAAAAAATAAATGATTATGATGAGATGCTTGCCCAGCTTGAATTTGCAGGAGACAAGATACTTGAGGAACAAAAGAAAAGCGCAGTTGGCTCTGTCGCAGGATTTATAGAGAACTGGCCCTTTGGAGATGCAGGATACTGCAGGTTCCTGAGAAAAAACAATGATTTCATAATGCTCACACAGAGGTGCCTTGACCCCTCGCTTGCTGCAAAAGAACTGATTGGCAGCTCTTACTCAACAATGCTCATGTCAGGAACACTCTCGCCAACAGCAATGTATGCAGACCTTCTGGGCTTTCCGGCAGAAAAAACAAACCAGATTGAGCTTCCATCACCATTTCCCCAGCAAAACAAACTCGCAATCATAGTGCCGAAAACAACAACAAAATTTACAGCACGCAATCCAGAGCAATTCAAGACAATCGCCCAGGTATGCTCAGAGATAACGAACCAGGTGCCGGGAAACTGTGCGATATTCTTCCCAAGCTACTACCTGCGCGATGAGATAAATAAGAACTTTGAGACAGCTTGCGAGAAAACAGTATTCCTTGAGCAGCCGGGCTTGACAAAACAAGAAAAACAAGACCTCATTGACAAGTTTAGAAACTACAAGCAAGCAGTGCTTCTCGGAGTTGCAGCAGGAAGCTATGGAGAAGGAATCGACCTACCAGGAGTGCTCGACTGCGTGATAATAGTTGGGCTTCCGCTAGATAAGCCAGACCTTGAAACAAAAGAACTGATCAATTATTATGACAAGAAATTCAAGAAAGGATGGGATTATGGATACATCATACCTGCTTTAACAAAAACCATGCAGAATGCAGGAAGATGCATCCGCAGCGAAACAGACAGAGGGGTGATTATATTCTTAGACCAGAGATACACCTGGCCAAATTATTTCAAGATATTCCCGCCTGACTGGAAGATAAGGATAACACTTGATTACTTGAATGAGATTAAAAAATTCTTTACAAAATCATAAAATTTATATACCCCTCTCTTAACTGAATTTCTTATGGCAAAAAACAAAAAACAATCAGTAATCAAAAGCGATGATGTCAAAAAAGAGGGAATAAAGCCAGAGAAAGAAGAATTCTTGGAATCAGAAGAGCACGAAGAGACTCCTGACGAGTTTGACAAGGAACTGCACGCAGGAGAAAAAGAAGAAGATGTATACACAGAAGAAGGAAGAGAAGACCTTGTTGAAGATGATGAGATAGAACCTTGGGAAGAAGGTTTTGCAGAAGGGGCTGCAGATAAAGGAGAATATGGAGACTGCGCGCACTGCGGAAAGCCATTGAGGCAGGAAGAAGAAAAAGTGATAGAAAAAGAAATCAGCCACAAGATTTACCAGTTCTGTTCAGATAAGTGCGCTTCAAAAGGCCTAAAGAAGAAAACAGAAGAAGATTAAAAATCAGATGCTAAATAAAATAAAAGAAGGTTCTTGCACGATTTACGCCCCAACTGGAAAAATATCAAAAAAACTCCCTGTATTCTACAACCCAGATATGAAGCTAAACAGGGATATCTCCATCCTCCTCCTCAAATCAATATCAATCCCAATCCAGCTGAGGATTGCTGACATTCTTGCAGGAACAGGAGTGAGAAGCATAAGACTACTCAAAGAACTGCCAAAAAAAAGAATAGAATCCATAGACATTAATGACTGCA
>JAWABT010000091.1:0-2679 GCA_038884515.1 Candidatus Woesearchaeota archaeon
AATCAGCCTTGCTCTGACTTTTGACAGGGCAGCAAAAGCACAAAAAAGGCTTCAGATTGCAAGCGAAAGAATTGCTGAGCTTAAGGCAATGACAGAGAAAGGAAAACCAGAATTTGCCGAAAAGTTGGCAGAAGAGAGTGAAAAAGAAGTAGATGAAGCAATGAAGGATGTTGAAGAAGCTGAAGCAAAAGGAAAGGATATGTCTGCAGTCAGGGCTCAGATTCAAGAAAGAGCTGAAAGGCATATAGCTGTTCTTCAGAGAGTTATGGAAAAAGCTCCTGAGCAGGCAAAAAGTGCTCTTCAGAGAGTAATGGAAAGGGCTCAGGTTAGGGCTGAGCAAAGAACAGCAGAGATGCAGCAAAAAGGTCAGAAAGCTATGGAAGGAGCACCTGTGGCTGGCAAGCCAGAGGGCATTGGAATGAAGCCAGAAACAGCAGGAAAACCAGTAGGTGCTGGAAACGTGATGAATCAAGAGAGAGAAATGAATCAAGGTGCATCACAGCAGATAACGAATCAGGAGCAAACTCAAGAACAAACTGGCCAGATTGGTCAATCAGGAACTGAGCAAAATGCAAAAGCTCCAGAGACTGCTGGAACTGGCCAAGGCAAAGGTAAAAACTAAAAGGTGGGGTGAAATAATAAAATGAAAAAAATAATTTGTTTATTGGTTATGGCAGTATTCCTGATAAGCCTTGCATCTGTTGCATTTGCAGCAAATGAGAATGCAAGTGCTGGAAAGTCAGGAAGTGATGGTGTGCAAAAGGTTACACAGCAGACAAGCAAGGATTTTGAGCAGAAGAGAAATGAATTCATGCAGCAGGCTCAGGCAAAAAGGCAGGAGCTTGTTGAGAAAAGAGAGCAGGCAATGTCAAAGCTTGGCAACAAAGTTAAAGAGATGAAAGAAAAGAGAAATGCATTCAGGGAGAAATATCTTTCAAAGAAAGAAGAGCTGAAAGCAAAGGCAGAAAAAGCAAGGGAGAGAAAAGAAGAGGCAAAAGCAAAACATATTGAGGCAAAAGAGAGGCTTGCTGAGAAAAAAAGCCAGCTGGCAGAATGCAAAGGAAATGACAGTGAAGAGTGCGTTGCTCTAAGGGCAGGTGCCAGGAAAGATGCAGGCGAATTCCTTTCAAATGTTGCAGACAGGATTCTTGCAATGCTTGAAAGAACAAGAGAACAGGTTGAGAAATCAAAGCTAAGTGATGCTGAAAAAGTGACTTTGCTTGACCAGATTAATGTAAAAATGGCTGAGGTGGCAAGCACAAAAGACACTGCTGAGATGCTTGACGAGAACAGCACAAAAGAAGAGATTGCAGAGGTTGCAAAGACACTCAAGGATGCATGGAAAGACACAAAAGATACAATAAAGAAAGGTGTTGGCCTTGCTGCTGCTGACAGGCTCGGCGGAGTTATTGTCAAGTCAGAGCATCTTCAGGCAAAGCTTGAGAAAGTTATAAGCAAGCTCGCAGATAAAGGCATTGATGTCTCAGGAGCACAAGACCTAAAGACAGATTTTGACCAGAAGCTTGCAGAGGCAAAGAACCTGCATGAAGAGGCAAAAGCTCTTTTCAAGGAAGGAAAGGTTCCGGAGGCAGCAAAGAAAATACAGGAATCGCATGCTGCTTTAAAAGAGGCGCACAAAATACTCAAGGATATTGTCAGGGAGCTTAAAGGGACAAAAGAAGGCAGAGAGGCTCTTAACACAACAGAGGCAGAAGGCACAGCTGTGACTGGAACAACTGCAATCGCAGATGAAACCTCAGAACAAGCAGCAGAAACTACTGAAGAAACAACAGAAGCTACAGAGGAAGGGGCAACCGAGGCAACTGGCAGTGCAGCATTAGACACAGAAGATTCTGCCGAAGATACAGAGAGTGAAACTGCTGTAGAATAAGCAGTATTTTTTTATTTTTAATTTTATTCTATGAATAGAAACATTTATATATTGCTGGAAAAAAAACACAGAATGGTGAGGGGAATATGAAACATGAACTAATGATTTTGTTTGCAGTGCTGGCAACTCTGCTGCTGGTTGTTGCTTGCACACCAAAAGAAGCAGCAAAAGAAACTGTTGGTGAGACAGAAACAGCCGCTGACAAGGATGTTGGCAATGTCGAATCTGATATATCTGAAGTTGATGTCATGACTGAAGAAACTGATATAAGCGACCTGGACAATCTTGACCAGGATCTTGCAGATATCGAAAATAGTTCTGTGATGATAAAACTAGATGGGAGTTATGGTGAGGGTGGAGGCCAGATAGTGAGGACAGCCCTTGCTTTTTCTACAATCACGCAGATTCCTTTTGAAGTAAATGATATACGGCGCGGAAGGGAACAGCCAGGATTAAAGGCACAGCACCTCACATGCGTTAAGGCCTTGGCAAAGCTTTGTGATGCAAAGGCAGAGGGAGTAGAGCTTGGCTCAAATGCCATAAAATACTGGCCTGGAAAGATAAAAGGCCAAACAATAAATATTGATATAGGAACGGCTGGCTCAATTACCCTGCTGCTTCAGTCTTTGCTTCTTCCTTGTTTTTTTGCAGATAAGACAGTAAGGTTGCATCTTACTGGTGGGACAAATGTTTCCTGGTCAATGCCAATAGAGTATCTTGAGCAGGTCTTTATCCCACACATAGCTAAATACTGCGAAAAAATAAAAATCAAGCTCAACAAGAGAGGG
>JAWABT010000092.1:0-3071 GCA_038884515.1 Candidatus Woesearchaeota archaeon
CAAGGGATATGCCATACTTTTCATATAATTGCTGGACTCTTGAAAGATAATAAGCAACAAGCTTTCCTGAAACGATTTTTTTCTTAACTAAATCGTCTGCCTTGACTTCTTCTATTTTGTCTTTTCATGAACGGCAGATTCTTACCTTGTAATCCTTTACTTCATCAAAATTCTCAACCTCATTTATTTTTTCAGGGTCAAAAAAAATCTCTGTTTCCATCTGCGAGAACTCAACAGACCTTATCAGGGTCTGTCTTGGAGAAATTTCATTCCTAAAGACCCTGCCATACTGCGAGATTCCCTTAGGCAGCTTCATTCGCATTGTCTTGTTCATCCTTGCAAAATCAACAAAAATAGACTGGCAAGACTCTGGCCGCAGATAGCAGTCGTTCTTTGACTTCATGCCAACATCTGCCTTGACCATAAGATTAAACTTGACAACAGGAAGTAGCTCTCCCTTGCATTTCTGGCACTTAAGCTTATGCGTTTCAATCTCTTTTGTGTATTCCTCTGGAAGCATTGCCTCTGGAAAACTCTCACCAGTGGCTTCTGAGAGAAGCTTGTCTGCCCTGTAAATAGTGTTGCACTTCTTGCACTGAGTTATCGGGTCTGCAAAACTCTTAAGGTGGCCAGATGCCTTGAAAACATCTGCAGGCATTATCTGAGCACCATCAATCTCTATGAAATCTTCTTTCTGCACAAGCTCTTTTCTCCATAACTCAACAATCTTTCTCTTTACCGCAGCACCATAAGGGCCATAATCAAACATTCCTGCAGGAGAGTTCGCATAAATCTCACTAGCAGGATAGAAAATACTTCTTCTTAATGCAAGATTCACGATATCATCGTATTTTGCCATAAAGAAAAGAAAGAAATATTGGTTTAAATAACTTTTGATTTAGCTTATCCAAATCCAGGAACTGCAAAAGGAAGAGTGATATAGCCCATCTTGTTTGCATACCAGATAATCACTAAAATTATCAGGATAATGATTACCCATTTAATTAAATGACTTTTATGCTCACCAGGCATACTAAAGCTAGCCATAAATATCACTTCTTGAGAACAAAAAATCAAGTGCAGTATAAATATTTAACTCTTCAGCCAGCTAATCTCTTCCTCATCAAGCTCAAGCTCTTCTGAAAGCTGCTCTGCAAACTCCTTGCTTTCCTTGAAGACCGCCTTTAGGTAAGGCAGTGTTGAGTGCATTGCACTCTTAATGCTGCAATGAGTCTTTCCTGCAATCTTCTCTGCAATTGATTTTCTGTGAGCATACTTCATGTTTGCCTGCCAGATTTTAAGAAGCCTGGTTGTCTGCTCATATTTTACAGCACCTGCTGTTTTTGCATCTTTCGCAGATGCAACACCTGCTGTCATCAATGCATTCACATAAACAAGAAAATGCCAGTGCTGCCATCTCTTTATTCTTCCTCTGTAAACATCTGCCTTGCTAAGCAAGTCATAAGCCCGAGCAAGGTCAGCTGGCTTAAGGTATTCTTTTGGAAGATTGTGGTCAAGCCAGAGCATGCACTCATCAAGGTCCATATCAACACTATCAAAAGCCCCAAGAGCAATTAATGGATCAGAATTCTTCAAAATCTTGATTAAAGCTTGATGAATGCTGTCAAGCTTATTCCTGTCACTAAGTTCTTCAAGAATCTCCTTAGTCAACTCTTTCTTTTCCTGAGCAAGAGTCTGCAAGTCATTAATCGCCCCCCTTAAATCACCACCAGAGCGCCGCGCAAGCATCTTAAGAGCAGAATCATCAAACTTCACGCCTTCTTTTTCACAAATGCCTTTCAGAACAGCATAAATTGAAAGGTAGTCAAGAGATGCAAACTCAATCATCACTGATTTTGTCCTAAGGGTACTGAATTTCTTGTCCCACGGGTCATTTGCAGTCATGACAACAGGAAAAGCACTCTCCCCAATCAAAGAAGCAAGAGCAGAAACCCCACCCCGGTCCTCCTGGCCAGCAACACCATCAACATCATCAACAAGAACAATCTTTCCATTAAAAAAAAGAGACCTCTGCTTCAATGCATTCCCGATTTTCTCATTAATCTGCTCTGCATTTCTCGTATCAGAAGCATTAACCTCAACAACCTCAAGCCCAAGCTCTCTTGCAATAGCATAAACCGCACAACTTTTACAGGTTCCAGTAGGACCATATAATAAAGCAGCTTTCTTTTTCTGTTTCTTGAAACCAGAAACAAAATTCCTAAGCTCAGAAACAGCACTCTGCTGCGGAATATCACCAGAACTCTTTGGCAGGTGCTTATTAATCCAAGGAATCATGAAAGTGACGAAGAGGAAGCTGTTTAAAAACTTAATTGAAGTGGAGAATATAATTCCGTTACTTTTGCGGTTAATAGTTGTGACCATCATATTTTTGACGCTAACAAGACTAACTACCTAATACAAACTACCAACTTTTTTAGAAACCTTTTTAAACACGATTTAAGTCCGAATAGCATATGAAAGAGATACAGGAAGCTCGTGAGGAAGGAGTAAAACAATATGAAGAAATAAGAAAACAAGCAGAAGCAGAAGCACTGAAAAGAGTTGAAAATGAAAGAACTAAATTTATTGATTTACTTGCAAGATGGGTTGCTGGTAAGTATTATTCTAATCCTGAATTTAATCCAAAAGATGTATGGAAGTCAAAGTATTATAAGATTGCTTATAATATGAAGACAAATAAAAGTGTTTTTATTTCTGGTGGAGATAAATACGGAGAACTTCTGAAAAGACTTGTAAATCAGTATAGAGGTGTAAAATCAAAATTCAGTGCTGCACCTGCAAAAGCAGTTGATAAAAAGTTTGTTTCTGCAGCGAAGTCATTTTCTAATGAACAGAGGAAAAAGGTAAGAGATAACATATTTACTCTCGGAACTGAAATAGAACAGTTAAGAAAAAGAGAGTCTGAACTCAGAAGCAAAATCATCGATGCTCAAAAAATGAATGATGTAGCAACAGGAAGAAAATTAGCACCTGAACTGTTAAAAGTAACAAAAGGTATTGCAACAAAGACTACAAGATTAAATCTGTATAAACAACAGGAAAAGTAT
>JAWABT010000093.1:0-2999 GCA_038884515.1 Candidatus Woesearchaeota archaeon
TATTCACTCATATCTTTTGCTGTGCTTAAAGCATGCCGGCAAAGTAAAGCACGAGCAGGACAATCACGAAGATTGCCACAACGCCCCAGATTGCCAGCTTAACCTCGTGGTCAGGGCTGTGATCCATCAGGACCTCTGACAACTCTGTTTTATGAAACTTCAACTTTGGTTTTTTAGCCATTATAATACACCCCTCTTTTTTTAGCTTTAAAATAAAGTTCTTATTTAAATACTTTTCGATTTAGCAGTGCGAGCCAATCTTAGCTGAATTAAAAAAAATCAGCAAACACCGCAACGGCAGCTTTTTGCTTTCTTCTTTTTTGCCATAAACAGATATTTACAAAATAGGTATAAAAATGTTTTCACGAAAAGCTTATAAACTAAGCTTGCAAAATAAAAGACATGCATGAAGCATTTATTGCGCAAAGGATAATTGACAAGGCAAAAGAGCAGGGCAATGTCAAGAAAATAGTGCTTGAAGTCGGAGACCTTGCACACTTACCTGCAGAAGACCTTGAAGAAGCCCTTAAGAAAAGAGTTGCGTGGGAAATTGAAATGCACAAAACACCTGCAGAAGTTCAGTGCAAGTGCGGCTTTAAAGGAGAGCCTAAGATTATCGAGCACGCACATGACCTGACCTTGTTTGAGTGCCCAAAATGCCAGAAGATACCAAAAGTGCTGTCTGGCGAAGACATTGTTCTGAAAGAAGTGATTGTGAAATAAAAATGTGCCTTGCAATACCTGGAAAAATAATTAAGATTGAAGGAGACAATGCAACAATAGAGTATCCTGGCCAGACAAGAGAAGCAAAAATAATTGAAGGAAAATACTCTGTCGGGGATTATGTCTTTGTATCTGCAAAAATAATTGTGCAAAAGATTCCTGAAAAAGAAGCTCTTGAAAGCCTCAAAGGGTGGAAAGATGCTTCCTGAAGTGTATTTCTTAAGATACTCATTCCCTTGCGCAAGAGTTTTGGTTGATATAAGAAAGACAATCACTGAAAAAGAGTGGGAAAAGCTTAAAGCTGCTGTTGAGACAGGCACTGCACTTGACAGGGCATACCTTGAAAAAATATTTCCAATAGCAATTTCAAGAATAAAAAAAATAAATCCAGACCCCTGGAACATCGAGGCAATCAGGGAGTATTTCTGGAACAGGCATACAGAAGCAATAAGCCCAGACCTTCCACCAATGATAAGGCGGCTGTGCCAGGTTAAAAAAGGAAAGCTGGAAAAACAAGTGGGAGATGTATTTAAAGCAGACCTGGGAAGCAATGATGTTCGGTATGTCCAGGCACTTTATCCTGAAGCAAGAACAGGAGATACTGCAATGATTCATTACGGCTATGCTGTTGAGAAAATCTAGTTCTGGGAAGGAAACAGAAATTTAAGTTTTGATGCAAAATAAGAATATCCTGCCACAAGCACAACGCCAGAAATTATCAATGCAGCGCCGGCAAGCCCAGCAAAACTAAAAGAGCCAGAATAAGCAAAAGAAAGAACTGTTGTCACTGCACTTCCTAAAACAAGAATGCAGGAAGCAATTGATGCAGGAAC
This sequence comes from Candidatus Woesearchaeota archaeon, assembly GCA_038884515.1. Lineage (GTDB taxonomy): Archaea > Nanobdellota > Nanobdellia > Woesearchaeales > ARS49 > JAWABT01. The sequence goes on from JAWABT010000093.1 coordinate 1,557, forward strand.
CCTCTGCAAGCCAGCATACCAAGTTGTGACATATGCAAGCAGCAATACTGAAGTAAAAGCAATCCAGCCAAACTGAGGAACACTCAAGGAAGCAATGCCTTGCAGGTTTCCTGTCGCAGCAAGGAAAACAAAAATAAACAAAGAGCCAAAAAACATCCTGCCAAAAGCAACAACCCTTGAAGAAACCTCTTTCAAAACATGCTTTGAAATTATTGTCTCAACAGACCAGAACGCAACTGCTCCAAGTATGAGCATCTCAGGAACTCCAAAAGCAAAAGATTTAGATTCCAAAAGCAGGTAATTGCCTGCAAACAAAAGCAGGGCAGCCACTGCAAAACGCCAGTTCAATTTTTCCTTAAGGAAAAGCACTGCAAGAAGTGCAACAAGAAAAAACATTGACTTGTGAAGCAGGGAAGCAGTAGAACTGGCGCTCATTGAAAGGCCTTTGAAAAACAGAAGGAAAGGAACAGAGCCGCCTACTAAGCCAATCAAGACAAGCTTAAACCATTGCATCTTGCTTAACAATTTGAATGATTTTATTTCATTGAAAAGAAGCAATAATGAAAGCAGGAAAACAACAACAAGAACATTCTTTGAAAAAGTGAAAACATATGGATTTATTCCTTTAACTGCAAAAGTATTAAGAAAAATAGAGACACCACTCACAAGAGCAGTCAGCAAAACAAACAAGTAACCTCTTTTATCCATGATATTCAGAAATCACAAAGAATATAAATAACTTTTCATTATTTCTCTTCATGAAAATCTACTGTTTCGGGAACGAATTCATAAAACAGGATTCTCTTGCAAAAAAACTGGCTGACGAGATAAAAATTAAAGGAGTTGAGCTTGTCAAAGCAGACTCTCTGGAAGGAATAAATGGAGACATCGTCATTCTTGATGTTGTGAAAGGAATAAAAGACGTGATGATAATTGACAACCTGGAGAAGATAAAGGAATTCCACCCAGTATCTGCACATGACTTTGATATAGGAACAGAATTAAAGCTAAGAAAAGCAATAGGAGACATAGGGAAAGTGACAATCATAGGAATACCGATGAAAGGAAACAAAGAAGAGATAAAAGAGAAAGTAAAAAAAATTATTGAAACTATTTCTCCCAAACAATCTCCAAAAAGTGTGTAGCACAACTAATGCAAGGATCATAAGCCCTGATTAATTTCTCAATCTCTAATTGTATCACTTCTTTTGGCTTGTCAAGAAGTGAAGGAAGGAAATGCCTGATATCATCCTCGAGATTAGGAAGGTTCTGTGTTGTAGGAGTTGTTATATTGACAAAGGTTGAGTTTCCTTTTGCATCAAAAGAGTATTTATGGAATAATATTCCTCTCGGAGCTTCATTTGCTCCAACACCTGTGCTTGCTTTTGGCTTGCAAACAGGCGGAGTTTCATTCTTAAAGTCAGTTGTCTCAATAATCTCAAT
>JAWABT010000094.1:0-2913 GCA_038884515.1 Candidatus Woesearchaeota archaeon
GATTTATGAGGGGGGAGTTATCATTCCTTTCGTACAGCAGCATACCTCTGGAAAATACTATATCGCGAAAGATGGAAAGATAGAGATAAATTATTAGCGCCCAAACCTTCTCTCACGCAATCCATACTCAGAAACAGCCTTGACAAAGTCTTCTTTTGTCAGTTCTGGCCACATCTTGTCCAAGAACACAAGCTCAGTGTAGCTTCCTTGCCATAAAAGGAAGTTAGATATTCTTTGCTCACCGCCTGTTCTTATTATTAGGTCAGGGTCTGAATTTAGGTAAAGGTATTTTGCAAATAGTTCTTCGTCAAGTTTTACCTGTTCTCCTTTCTGTATTGCTTCTGATATTTTTTGCACAGCATCAAGGATTTCTTCTCTTCCGCCATATGCCATTGCGAAATTCACGATGTTTGGCTTGTTGTCTTTGGTCATCTCCATTAGTTTCTTCATTCTTTCATGGACTTTTTCAGGGAACATGTGCAGTCTTCCTATGAAGTTTATTCTTAATCCTTTTTCTTTCATTTCTTTTAGTTTCTCTTCTTTCATCAGGCTGTCAAATTCTTTGCAAAATATGTCCATTAGGTAGTCAAACTCTTCTTTTGGCCTGTTAAAGTTCTGTATTGAGAATGCGTAGAATGTTATCTCGCTAATTCCGAGCTCTTTTGCCCACTCAAGCACTTGGTGTATCTTTCGAGCTCCCCACTCGTGGCCCATCCATGGCTTCATCATGAGCCTTTTGGCAAACCGCCTGTTGCCGTCCATTATTATTCCAATGTGCCTTGGTACTTTTTCAATCATTTTTTTAATGCAGGTATTATTATTTTATTTATATACTTTTTCAAACAACGTTACAAAAACGTCTTTTGGCAGCTTAAGTCCTGCCTCGACAAGCACTGTTGCTAGTTTTTCTCCAGCCTGTTCCTCATGCCCTTCTGGCTTGAAGCTTAAAACCTCATTTAGTGTTTGTGAGCAAAGGAATCCTTCATTTAATGCTAAAACAATATTTCTTTTGCCTGATACAAAGCTTTTGTTTGCCAGGTCTGCTTTAACTCCTTCATTTTCAAGGTTTTCATTAAACCCGTGGTTCAGCAGTTCTTGTTTCACAAGTTTTAAGACAGCTTCCTGGAACTGCATTCCTGTTATGTCAACAGTTGTGTCTTTTTGCCTTAATGGCTTGACTACTCTTCCAAGGTATGCTTTTACTTTCTGCCTTGAGCCTTTGTCCTGCCAGGTATTTTCAACAAGATATGCATATTCTTTTCCTTTGAGTTTCTTCACTCTTACAAACGCCATACAAGGGTGATAGGCACCATGTTATTTATATGCTTTTCGTTAGTATACGTTTTGCTATACTTAGTGGTGATTTGCAACCTCGTGTGCCAACTGGCCACTACCTACTCGCTAAATACTTGGCATTCAAAAACATATACTTTTGTGTCTCTTTCCTGCCAGCTTCCTGCTGGAAGTCCTGCTTTTTCGCAGGTCATTTCAAGGGCTCCTTCTGCATCGACCTGCCATTCTGTGAAAACCTGCGGTAGTAAGAGGCCTGAGTATCCGTCTTTTTTTACAATCAGGCCGTGCTTTCCTATCTTAATTTGTTTCTGTATGTCTCCTGTTATTTGTTTTGGCTCTGTGAGGATAGATATTTCAAACGTGATTTCTTTCAGTTCTTCTTCTGTTATTGGTGGGAATCTTGGGTCTCCGAAAGCAGCATTTTTTGCTGAATTCGCGACAGCTTCCCATAAAGGAAACCTTGCTTCGATGTAGCCAATGCATCCCCTTAGCTGCTCTCCTTTTTTGAGAGTGACAAAAACTCCTTTTTTCTCTGAAAACTTTTTCTTCGCAGCTTCAGTAATTTCTGGAGATTTCTGCTTGAAATAGCTTTTTATAGCTTCTTTTGCGAGTTTTATCAGCTCTTTGCCGTCCTCTTTTTTGAGCATTTTTACTTGAGTTTTTTTGCTTCTTCTTCGAACTTTGATGCTGTTTTTTCAAGCCTTTTTATTGCTGCAGAAATAGTCTTTCTCGGCTCTGCTCCGTCTGTTTCGAGGACAAATTTCGGGATGTTTATCAGCGGGTGTTCTATGTTGTATCCTGCTGCTTTCACGTGCTCGTCCTGCCAGAGCTCTTTCTGTAAAGCCCTGCACAAGGTGTGTGTCTCTCCTTTGACTTCAAACACAATTCTGTTTTTCTTTTCCTCGAGAATATTTACTTCCATTTTATTCTTGTTATTTAGTGTTTATTTATAAAGCTTATGTTACTGCTGGTCTTAATTGTATTCATATTTTATCATTGCCAGCACAGTTATTCCTGCTGTTTCTATTCGCAGTATGTTCTCTCCTATGTTCACAGGAGTAAATCCTGCAGCTTTTATTTTGTTTTTTTCCTCGTCTGTAAAGCCTCCTTCTGGGCCTATCAGGCAGAGTATTTTTTCAGGCTTTTTCTCTCGAAGCACCTCCTTTATTTTCACATCAGATTCTGGCATCAGTGCCAGCTTTAGGTCATATTTTTCATTCAGTATGTCGTCGATATCAGCTGGCGGGAGTATTTTTGGAATAGTTGCTCTTTTGCTCTGTTTTGCTGCCTCTATTGCTATTTTCTCCCAGCGCTCTGTTTTCTCTCCCTGTTTTGGCTTGACTACTGCTCTTTGGCTCACTATTGGAATTATCACCATGGCTCCAAGCTCTGTTGCTTTCTGGACAAGCCAGTCCATGCGTTTTCCTTTAGGCACTGCTGTTGCTAAAGTAGTAAAAACACCCTCATAACTCACTTTTTGCCTATCTGATATATGGACCAGAAACTCTCCTTCTTTAATGTCCTCTATGGTGCCTAATGCCTCATTTCCTTGGCCATCAAAAAGACATACCTTATTTCCTTTGGTTAGTCTTCTGACTTTCATATGCCTGGCTTCCTCTC
>JAWABT010000095.1:0-2909 GCA_038884515.1 Candidatus Woesearchaeota archaeon
TTGCTTTGCCAAGAATCCTGAATACTTTTGTTCCGCAGTGCGGGCAAGAACCTTTCACAGCCTTCATCTTGTTCTTCATAACAACTTCTTTGCCATCTTTGATCTGTACTTGCTTCTTGCATTTCATGCATCGACCTTCAACCATATTGATCACCCTTTCCCATTTATATTTATCTTTTTAATACTAAAATCATATTTCTTTTATAAATGTTTGGATTTTAAACCAGAAAATGGCTTTAAATGTCTACAAATATGCAGTGCTTCTCTTTTCCTTCTATTTCATTCAAGATTCGCTTTAAAATAGATTTTTCAGGGTCAGGCATCAGTTTTACACGTTCTTTTAGGTCTTTAAAGCTCTCAAACGGCTTTTCATCCCTCTTTTCTAGTATCTCCCACATGTGTTTTTTGCCTAAACCAGGTATCAATTCTAACTGATGCATTCTTGTTGTAAGGGATTTTGCAGTATTGAAAAATTGCACGAACTTTGGCTCATTCTTCTTTATGAGGTCTTTTATTACAAATTCAAGCTCTGTTTTTGCTGTTGCTGTAAGCTTGTTCACAGGAAGCTTTCCAACAATATGATGAATCTTGTCTCTTTTGCCTTCACCTATATACACTTCTTCGTACGGCTGTAAGAATACATCTTTTTTAGGGACAAGCTCAAGAAGAACAAACCGTGACTTGCCAATCGCCTGCACAATAGGGCTTTTCCTGTGGCTCGGTCTTTTGTCAAAAGGGTAACCATGCGGCAAGAAGTCTATAACAATCGCACTCTCTTCCTTCAGAGGCTTCTCCATTTGATTTAGCTCTGGCTTTACAGCACTCGTTTGTTCTGCTTCTTCCATGATAATACCTTGATGTTAACTGTATTTTCATCTGCTTAAAACAGGTATAGTACGCCTTAGTTTATAAACTTTATGACTAACTGAGTGAGAACGACAGTAAAAAAAAAGTATAGAAACTATTTCTTTGACACGTACTCAGCAACAACATCTGCAATCTTTTTCGCATTCTCTTTTGTTATCGTGATTGCATAGCCCTGAAGAACAACTGTTACATCCTTGTCTGTTGTAGGCATTATGTCAAGAATCTTCGCGATATGCTGCTCCTTTATCCTAGGAATGTTTAGTTTTTCAAGCTTTTCCTTAAGCTCTTTTGCTTTTTTTGCATCGAGCTGGACCATCTGGTTAAGATAATCCTCTGTCTTCTGAGCCCTGAAGTTAAGCTCTTTATCCCTATCCTTTATTTTTTTCAGTTCTTCTTTTATCTCAGCTGCTGATACTGGAGTTTCATTAAGTATTTTGCTTTTCATTTTAACCTCTTAAGATGCAGTGGGTGGACAATGAGAAGCTTTTTCTTGCCGCCGTCGCATATCTCAAGCTCATAGCAGTCTCCCCTTTTGCCTTTTATGATGCCAGCCTTGCCATAAAATCTTAGGTGAAAAACTCCTTTCTGGTAAGCTGGCTCTGCCTTGAGCACAACCTTTTCTCCTATTTTGAAAGCCGCAAAAAACTTAGAGACACTAATCTTGCCCCTTGTTTTGTACTCTTTTTTCATCAGCTTTCTGCTTCTTCTTCTATAACTTCCCTTTCGCTTACCCATAAGAATGGAGAATAAGCAGTTTATTTAAAAAGGTTTCTAAAAACTGTTTGTCGTTTGCAGTTCACGTTTGCCATTCTAATCAATGGATGATTAGTTCTTCTAATGGCTTTAAAGGTATATGGTTTACGCTAACTGATTTGTAGAAACTAACTAACAAAAACTATAAATCAGTCGATATAAACATCAAAATCAAAATCGATACATTTATATAGAAGCTTGTTTAATACCATTCTCTAGTAAAAATAGTTTAAAAGCATTATAATTACTTGAGGAGGTTGTTGAGCATGAAAGGTTTCTTTTCAGCGCTGAAAGAAAAATTAACAGGACCGAAATTCGAGGAGCTTGAGGCAGAAGAGGGCTATGTTGAGCTGGACACAAACGCGATTGAGTCAAAATCAAAAATTCTTGTGAAGCCATTCACGCTCGAAGATTTTGAGGATGTGAAGCCAATCCTTGACTCCATGAGGGAAGGCTACACAATTGCATTAATCAACATCAGGCCTTTGAAAGAGAGAGACCTTGTCGAACTCAAGAGGGCAATAAACAAGCTCAAGAAGACAACAGAGGCAATTGATGGAGAGATTGCAGGTTTCGGCGAGGACTATATTGTCGTTACTCCTGCTTTTGCAACAATACACAAGACAAAACAGACCCCAGAGATACCAGACCAGGGGCCTGTGCCTGAATAAATTTATTTTTAATTACTTTTTCTTTGCTGTTTATTTTTTAATTACTTTTTTTTATTAACTACTTATTTTGGTGCTTCGCACAGAGACAATTGCATAGCGAGGACTGTTATTCTGCACAATAATTTCGCGAGCAGCTTTGCTGCTCGACTAAAATTTCAGCGTTTTTCCCTCTAAAAAATTAAAAAAGATAAGATTTTTAAATGAAATACTTATAATTCTATAATATGGGTGCAAAAGAAACAGCAAATGTTCTTTCAGGGCAGCCCTGCCCGATGTGCAGGAAAAAGACTCTGACATTGACTGAGGCAGAGACAGAGGTCCCATTCTTCGGAAAGCTTTTTGTGTTCTCAATGAAGTGCGAGTCATGCAAGTTCTTCAAGTCAGATGTAGAGGCAGCTGAGCAGAAAGAGCCATGCAGGTACGAGATAGAGATACAAGGCAAAGAAGACCTGAATATAAGAGTCGTGAAAAGCTCAGAGGCAACAGTAAAAATACCTCATGTCGGCTCAATAGAGCCAGGGCCTGCATCACAGGGATTTGTATCAAACATAGAAGGAATAATACAGAAAATAAAAGAACAAATAGAAAACATCAGAGACATTGAAGAAGATGAAGATG
>JAWABT010000096.1:0-2832 GCA_038884515.1 Candidatus Woesearchaeota archaeon
AGATTTCATTGGAAAAGTAAATAGCAGAATAGGCTGCCTGATTTATCCTAGAGATACATTGCAAAAAGATTTTAGACTGAGCATGTGCAGGTCATATCTCTGCGACCTTGCAAAATATTACCAGAGAAGTGAAATTTCTGATTTTGTTAAGCAAAACAAAGACAAGCTAGATACCCTGAGCTATTCAAGGATGATTTATGCAATTAATTATCATACTGCCTGGCTAAGCCAGTTCTTTGGCATTGACTTGAAAAAAGACATGCGCAGGAGTGACTTAAGCATGCTCCTGGAGATAGTCACAACATGATGTCGAAGCTTTACTAATTAGTAGTTAACTTTATATATTCTCTAAGTATATCGACTATTTATGGTTAAGCTGCAGTTCTATCCTTTGGACATTGCCTACAAAGTGGTAGATGGAAGGCCTGTAATTTATATGTTTGGCAGGACGATTGATGGCAAGCAGATTTGTGTTCTTGATGATAGCTTGACTCCTTATTTTTATGTGATTCCAAAGGCAGGAGCTGTCTTGAAAGACAAGATAGAAAAGCTCAGTGTTGAAAAAAATCAAACAAAACTCTCAGTAGTGAAGGTTGAGGAAACTAAGATGCGATTGAGGGAGAAGGAGATTGATGCCCTGCGTGTCTATACTAATATTCCTGCTGCTGTTCCTGAAATAAAGGATATAATCAAGGAGTGGGATGGTGTTGAATCTGTAAATGAGCATGACATCCTGTTCGTAAGAAGATACTTGATTGACAAGAACATAATTCCGCTGACTCTTGTGACAGTTGAAGGAGAGCCTGTTGCTGAAAAGCTCAGGGTTCCTGCAATTAAGGCAGAAAAAATAACTCAGTTTTCAGATGATGCAATAAAGAATCCAAAAATAATTGCTGTGGATATAGAAACTTACAATCCTAATGGAAAGAATGTCTCTCCTGATGTTAATCCGATTGTCATGATTGGCTTGTATGGAGATAATTTCAAGAGAGTAATCACCTGGAAGAAATTCAAGGCAGAGGATTATGTTGAGTTTGTCAATTCAGAAGCAGACGTCCTGGACAGGTTCAAGGAACTTATTGAAGAATTATCTCCTGATATAATTGCAGGTTATTTCTCAGATGGTTTTGATTTTCCTTACATAAAGGCAAGGGCAAACAAGTACAGGCTTAAGCTGGATTTGGGCCTTGACTACTCTGAGCTTACTGTCAGCGGCAAGGGCCAGAGCACTGCACAGATCACAGGGATTGTGCATTTTGATGTTTTCAAGTTCATAAGAAAAGCAATCCATAAAACACTCAAGACAGATGTGTTTACCCTTGATGCTGTTGCAGAGGAAATACTGGGAGAGAAAAAGCTTGATGTTGACATGGAGAATCTTGCAAAGGTCTGGGATGCTGGCGATGAGCGCTTGAACGATTATGTCAAATACAACTTGCATGATGCAAAACTTACTTATGATTTGGCAATCAAGATGTGGCCTAATGTTCTTGAGCTTGTCAAGACAATCGGCCTGCCTTTGTTCTCGCTTAACAGGATGAGCTTCTCGCAGTTTGTTGAGTGGTATATAATGCGGCAGGTAAAGCCGCTCAGGGAAATCGCTCCTAACAAGCCAGGATATCATGAGCAAATGGCAAGGATGGCAAGAAGATTAAAGGGTGCTTTTGTTTTCGAGCCAAAGCCAGGATTGTATAAGGATATCATTGTTTTTGATTATAGAAGCCTTTATCCTACAATTATTGCTTCTCACAATATTTCTCCTGGAACATTCAACTGCACTTGTTGTGAGGGAAAGAACAAGGCGCCTATTGATATGATGGATGTTTGGTTCTGCACAAAAAAGCGCGGTTTTGCTTCTGCAATCATTGAGGACCTCATCACAAGAAGGGCGAGGATAAAGAAGATGCTCAAGGAAAACAAAGATGATGTTCTTTTGAATGCAAGAAGCTGGGCATTGAAAGACCTTGCTAATGCATTTTGGGGGTATATGGGTTTCTCTGCAGCAAGATGGTATAGTGTTGAGTGTGCAGAGAGCATTCTTGGCTGGGCGAGGTATTATATCAAGAATGTCATTTCAAAAGCTCAGGAAGCTGGATTCACTGTTCTTTATTCAGATACTGACTCTGTTTTTATAACTCTTGGGAACAAGACAAGAGATGATGCTATGAAATTTGTTGAAAAAATAAATCTTGAGCTTCCTGGTGTGATGGAGATGGAATACCAGGGATTTTATCCTAGCGGTATTTTTGTTTCTACAAAAGGTGGTGAGGGTGGGGCTAAAAAGAAGTATGCTTTGATTGATGAGAGGCAGTCTGTCAAGATTGTTGGTTTTGAGACAGTGCGAAGGAATTCTTCTTTTATTGCAAAAGATGTTCAGAGGGATGTTTTGAATATTATCTTGAAAGAGGGTGATTCAAGAAAGGCAGCTGCTTATGTGCGCAGTGTTGTTGCTGATCTTAAGGCAAACAAGATTCCTCTTGACAAGGTTGTTATCTATACTCAGTTGTCAAAGGATATTGATGATTATGAGAGCGTAGGTCCTCATGTTGCTGCTGCCCAGAGGATGAAGGCAAAAGGCATTGATGTTTCTCCTGGCACAATCATCAGGTTTGTTGTCACAAAAGGCACTGGCAGGATACGAGATAAGGTCAGGCTTGTTGATGAGGCAAGGCAGGAAGACTATGATGCTGATTACTATATAGACCACCAGGTCATTCCTGTTGTTGAAACCATTTTTGCTGTTCTTGGAATAAAGAGAGAGGACCTTGAGGGAGCAAGTTCTCAGAGCAATTTGGGGAGTTTTATATGATGCCGCAAAGGCAACTGCCCATA
>JAWABT010000097.1:0-2676 GCA_038884515.1 Candidatus Woesearchaeota archaeon
CTTCTCATGCTTTTCAGCTGGTTTTTCTTCAGAATCTTTTGCTTTCTTCTTTGCGGCCATCTATGTTTGGAGAAACAGGATTTATTTATAAAGGTTATTGCTTGATTGCGTTTTCAAGAACAAACTTCTTAATCACTTCCTGCTTTAAATCAGGAAAAGTCCTGATGTTTTCTAGGCATTTGTTGTTGCTTATCTGAAGTATGAGTTGTGCAGAGACTCCTTTTGCTAAATAAATCTTGTTTGGGCTTGTTTTTACGCTTGCAAGCACAAATTGATTTTCAGTTAGATATCCAGGATCAAGATTGACTGTCCTTTTTCCATCCTTTGACATATTTTTTTCCAGCTCTATTGTCCTTAGCTTTATGTCAGGTAATTGCTCCATCTCAATCTGTTTCTTGAAAACCAAGAATTTCCGTTTTAATTCCTTTCCCATCTCTGGCTCATAATACTTTGTGAATTCTGTAAAACTATACTCTTGTGATTCCTTGTCTATTTCACCGTAGATTTCAGTAAGCAATTTAATTGCTTTATCATACAGCTCTTTGTTTGGATAGATTATTCCGCAGATTAGTTTTGCTTGCATATAGTAAAGTGTGTTCTGGTTTTTTTATAAAGTTTTGGTCCTTAGGACAGTGTGGCGAGAACGTTTACCGTTCACGGTTCACCGTCTGCCGTTAACGGTCAACGGCTCACGGTAAACGGTTAACGCATATGGAATTGTCTCTGTGCCTTTGGCACCCAAATAAGGATTTACCAAAACAAAGAAGTGCAAAACTAATTTTTCTTCACAACATAAAATATCTCATTCTCTTCTTTTATTATCTCAAATTTATATCCCAATCGATTTAGCATCTGTTCCAGCCATTTCCTGTAAGGATACTTCATTGGTTTTCCAGTTACTTTTCTGGTTGCAAAGCTGATTACAATCCACTTTGCATCTATTGCTTTAATCAGTTCTTCGCTTCTTTTTCTTCCTTTTTTTGCTTCTATCTCATCAAGAACTTTAAAGAGAAAACAAACATCTGCTTTTGGAAACTGTTTTAATAACTGCGGATTTTTTACAGCCTCAATCAAGTCCATCTGCATTGCTTTTCCTTTTATTCCTGCCTTCTTGAAATATTTGTTTAAGAAATCAACGTCATCCCTGCTTATCTCTGCTGCGTAATAATCTGCTTTTACACCCATGTAAGGATAGCTTGCTGGATTTAATCCGCACCCTAAATCAAGTATTATTTTTGGTTTTCCTGTTATTGCAAATATTTTCTGATAAAGATTAGGATAAATCAGTAGTCTTTCTTTTGTTGACAAATGTGTCTCTAGTATTTTGTCAAATCTTGCCTGCTCAAGGTATTCTTCTCTTAAAGAAGATTCTTTTGTCAAAAATACCCCATAAACTCTTCTCAACACTGCTCGCACTGCTTTTACTGCTTTCTTGTATTCCTCAGAGCGAATTCTTCCTTCTGCAACAGCTTGCTCTGCCTTCTTATTCTGCTTCAAATATTTCTCAATCTCTTGCTCAATAAACTTGTCATCAATAGAGGCAAATTCTTTTTTCTTTTTTATTTTTGCTATCAATAATTTGTGCATCAGTGTTCTTTTTCGTGTTTGTGTATTTAAAACTTTTTCTCTATATCGTGTTCGGGAAAACCTGGGCCTGTGTTGCACTGTCAAGGATTATGTCTTTTTTTGCATAGCCTATACTGTTGTTTTGGATGAGGACGTTTCTCAGGTCAAGCAAATCGCCTTCGCGCGCAGACAAGACTGTGCCTGTATGGTTAAAATCATATGGTATAAGCTGCGCATAGTCTCTTCCGCAGGTTCCATCGCATGAGAAAAATACTTGGCATACCCTATTATTTATTTCTTTAAAAGCGTATTTTCCTGTTTTTTCCCTTTGCCTGAATATTCTTATATTATGCCTGCCTTGTGAGATTCCCTTAAGTTTTGAATATCCCTGCGGGATTCCCGGGAACAGGCTTATGCCGTCTTTTCGCATTATCACAAAGCTGTATTTCATGTCTGATGCAGGGCTCTCCCCGGGGTATTTCAGCTTCTGTATTTCTGGCTTGGTTATGTAGCAGTATGTGCAGTCTCCGTACTCGCCCCAGCCGCACTGTTCGAATTTTTGTGTATCAACAAACTCGCAGCAGGGCGACCATACTGCTGCGGGGGAGTAGACATCAAATCCTTCATTCCTTAGAACGTATTTTGCCCGGTTTATCTTGTTTGTTGCAACCACGTCTGCTGTTTCTATCAGCACAAAACTCCCGTCTTTTTTAATGATTTTTGATATGGTCTTGATTGTTTTCTGGAAGTCATCCTGCATCTCGCTCAGGACGTTTGACATTATTACGATATCAACGCTCTCTGCAAACTCTTTTTTTATTGACAAGTCCTCTGTTACTGTTTTTTCAAAAGGGTCAGTTATTATTATTTTCTCTTTTGCGTATTGATTCTTAGCATAGTACATTTCTCTTAGCCATTTGAATGCTTCCCTGTTATTCTTATATTTTTCGCTAGAGCTTATTGTGACCTTTCTTTTTCTTTTTAGCCCACAGTCTCTCTCAACTTCAGCGAGGTGCGTAAAGAAGTTTGCTGCTGCAAAAGCAGTTGTCCCTGGGCCAGAGCCTATGTCATGTATCTGAAGCCTTTCTGGGAGAAGGTCTTTTCGCAGCA
>JAWABT010000098.1:0-2598 GCA_038884515.1 Candidatus Woesearchaeota archaeon
TCAGCAAATTTCCAAAACTGTCGGCGACAAGATAAGAACTAAAGGGTTTATAATGCCAAAACAGTATAATACTGGCGACCAGTTTATTGCGTTCTACGAAATTTCTAACCCACAAGAAGTAAGCCCAGATTTCACAATGGAACCACAAAGAATAAAATGCAACAAGGAGCCGGAATGCCCCACAGGAAAAACATTAGTAATCACTCAAAGATATTCCGGCGGCACATTAGAAGGATGCCCGTATAAATGGGAATGCCAAGCTTAAAATCCTGCTTCTTCCAGCACTTTTCTTTTTTTGATGAATATTTCTTCGCTTATTTCTCCTGTGATGAATTTTTGTGCTAGTTCGTTTACTGGATTGTTGGTGGTATTTGCTTCGGTTTGTTTGGTTTCTCTTTCTTTTTTTGGTTTTTTGTCGTGTTCGAATGATTTTCTGAATGATTTTATCATGTTTCCTGTTGCCATGTGTCCGTATACTCCGACTGTTGTGTCCATGTGGGAGTGTCCTGCTGCTCTTGCTACGAATGCAGCTGAGACTTCGTTCTCTAGGTGGTATGTGCAGAATGTATGCCTGAATGTGTGGAAGGTGAACTTTTTTCTTTTTGTGTTTTGCAGGTTGTATCTTTCATCAGTTCTTTGGAGACTGGCTTCTTTTACTACTTTGTTGAATCCGTTGGTTATTGTTCTTGTTGATACGTGAGGCGTGTTTATTGTTGCCATACTTTGACTGCAATTGCTGGGGAATAGGTATTCTGTTGCTCCTGCGTATTTTATCCATTTTTGTATTATTGGTTGTCCTTCTCTGAGGAATGGCGCTATTCTGTCTTTGGATCTTTTGCTTTGGACTATTTTGATGACTTCTCGCTCGAAGTCAAAATCTTCATTCTTGAGTTTTATGACGTCGCCTATTCTTAGACCAGACCATAGTGCTATGAATGATGCTACTGCGATTCGCGGGTCATCAATCGTATGAAAATAAGCTATCAATTGTTCTTTTGTGAATCGGTTGGGTATTCGCACACCTTGGACTGTTCTGGAGACTATTTTGTTTTTGTCTATGTATCCTTCGCGTATTGCCCATCTGAGAAGTTTTTGAAAGTCTCTGAAAAAAGTGGGTTTCAGGTATCCTTTGTGGATAAGCAGTTCGTATAGTTCGTGTGCTGAATAGTGCTGTTGTTTTAAGAATAAGTTTACTTCATCTAGAAGGGCGGCGTATGCCTGGTACATTGCGCTTTGTATTGTAGATCTTTCGTCTGTTTTTGGTTCATTCACAAACATTAAAGTTTGCATAGGTATCACCTCGTAAATCTTTTTTGAGATTAATCATGCTTTTCTCAAATACTTCATCTGGTGCTATCTTATTTTGTTGAGCGGTCTTTAGAAGCTCTGGGGAATTTTTTATTGCGTAAAACCATTTAAGGGCAGTTATTGCTTTGATATTGCTTTTTTTAAGTGCCTGGACTATCAGGTCATCTTTTTCTGTTAATTCAATATGTTGTCGGTAATAGTCTTTTTCAACTATTCTTCGCAGGCATATTCTTATTTCATCATCAGTCCAGCTTCCCTGTAAGTTATTCTTAAAGAGCTCTATTTTTACCAGAATTTGTTGTAACCTCCTAGAAACCAGGCGGTATTCGTATTTATTTGTTATTTTATCCATTATTTCCTTAGGAACAGTGTATTCGCATATCTTGCCAAAAGAACAAGCACTGCACTCGGATTTTAAGGATTGTATTGGTTGTATTTTCTCAAAAGTCGAGTAATACCAGTGATGGCATGTTGAAGGGGGCAAACACAGCTCGTTTAGTATTTCTGCCAGCGTAATCTCATCTTTTGTGAAAGCAAATCTTATTTCATACCTCTTTCGTAATGTCTGAAATGTTAATCTGGTAAGAATTCTGTATATTCTGACTTCGCAGCCTATTCCAAGCCGTTCTTTTACCAATTTGTTCAATAACTCGCGTTTTTCAAGGTTTCCCAGTTTTTGAAACTGCGCATAATGATAAAGGATTTTTGTGTCCATATTACATCATCTCCACAATCTTAATGATGTCCTGCAGGATCTCTTTGCCAAGCTTTTCCTGTTCAGGAGAGGAGTTTTGTAGGACACCTTGCGCACGACGCCACATTTCGTTCTGGGAAATCTTGTTGTCTTGTCCTAATTCGCGGACCTCTTCAGGCGCTTTTAGGAGCAAAAACCATCTGTAGGCGCTTCTGGGGCTAACTTCATTGCTCTTCAAAAGCTGGTCCAAAACAAGCTCTTTCTGGGAAAACTGCAATACTCCATATTTGTTAAACTTGCAAGTCCCTTTCCTGCGCAAATGGCCTAGCATTCGCCTAATAATTGCTTCATCAGAAACACCTATCGCCTCAGAAGCAAGCTGTTTAACCCACTCCACTTTATCAAACGTATTTGTGTTCTGCCGAAGATATTTTTTCATGTCCATACCTCCGGTAGAAGAAATAAACCAATTTAAACACTAACGGACTTTCATAGGACAAACAGAAAAGAACAAAGAACAGTTACGGCACAATTTCCGATTGGTGCCATACTCTATAGAATTTGCACTTCATTTTTAAAGGTTACGCTTTTATCGC
>JAWABT010000099.1:0-2574 GCA_038884515.1 Candidatus Woesearchaeota archaeon
TGATATAAGCAAGGTAAATGACCCTGAGAAGCGCAAGTTTAACAGCAATGTGCCGAGGGAGATTGTTGCCACGACAGATGCAAGCTTTGAGGAAGGAATTCCAAAAGGCTACCAGAAGATTGTCAAAAGTTATTTTCGCGAGATAACGAAAACAAAATAAAAATAATGTTGATGGAGGTTGTTCACTATGAAATTAGAAGAAACAAAAAAGGATTTTGAACTAATAATGCATGAGCTGGGCAAGGTCATTGTAGGCCAGGAGGAGCTTTTGAAGCAGATGATTGTCTCTCTGCTCACGAACTCTCACAGCTTGCTTGAGGGCTATCCTGGGCTGGCGAAGACCTTGGCTGTCAAGACAATGTCAGAGCTTATGGACCTAAAGTTTTCAAGAATCCAGAACACTCCTGACCTTATGCCGTCTGACATTACAGGAACTTATATTATTGAGGAAACTACTGGCGGTAAGAGGAATTTCAAGTTCCAGCCAGGTCCTATTTTTGCGAATGTTGTGCTGGCAGACGAGATTAACAGAGCAACCCCAAAGACGCAGTCAGCTCTTCTTGAAGCAATGCAGGAGCGGCAGGTGACTGTGGGAACCGCAACGTACAAGCTTGAGGAGCCTTTTTTTGTCCTTGCAACGCAGAACCCGATTGAGCAGGAGGGAACCTATCCTCTTCCAGAGGCGCAGAGCGACAGGTTCTTGCTCAAGATAAAGGCAACATATCCTAACTTTAATGAGGAAGTCGAGATTGTGAATAGGTATGCTGAGGAGATTAAGAAAATAAATCTCAAGCCCATCCTGAAGAAAGATACGCTTCTTTACCTGCAGAGCATTACGAGGCAGGTGCCTATTGCGAATGATTTGAAGAAATACGCTGTTAAGATTGTAACAGACACGAGGAACAAGAAAGACCTTATTGAGTATGGGGCGTCTCCAAGGGCGTCAATTGGTCTTGTTCTTGCTGCAAAGGCAAGGGCTTTGATTGAGGGAAGGAAGTATGTCTCGAAGGCAGATATTGACGCGATGGCATATCCTGTCCTGAGGCACAGAATCATACTTAATTTTGAGGCAGAGAGGCAGAATCTTGATGAGGATGCTGTTATCAAGATGCTGTTGAAGTAGCTATTTGCGAGTAGCGGGTAGCTAGTAGCAAAAGGATTATGTTTTCGGAAATGGTGCGTGATTTTAAAAAATTAGATGTGTATAATACTGCATATGCGTTTGTTTTAAGTATTTATAAAATTACTAAAGATTTTCCAAAATCTGAGGTATATGGCATTACTAATCAATTAAGAAGAGCTGCATCATCTATTACTGCGAATATTGCTGAAGGCAGTGGTCGTAGTTCTGATAAAGAATTTATGCATTTTTTATTTATTGCATTGGGCTCTGTAAAAGAATGTGAGCATTTTTTGATGCTTAGCAAAGATTTGGGTTACTTATCTGATTTGCAGCATAATTTGCTAGATACGCAGATTAATCAAATTGGTGGCAAATTAAACAATTTTATTAAAACACTTAAAATAACAAACAATGCTACTAGCTACAAGCCACTAGCTACTACCTAAAATGATTGACATAAGTTTCCTCCATCACCTTGACAGGCTCAGCTTGATTGTTAACAAGCGAATAACTTCTAATTATGTGGGTGAGCATGAGGCGAACTATACTGGCAGGGGTCTTGTGTTCAAGGACCATAACATTTATGCTCCTGGGGATGATTTCAGGACAATTGATTGGAAGGTTTTTGCAAGGACTGACAAGCTTTTTGTCAAGAGGTATGAGGAAGAGAGGAATCTTGTTGTTCACATCATTGTTGATTTTTCAGGAAGCATGGGTTTTGGCAAGAAGACCACAAAGGCAGATTATGCATCTATGATTGGGCTTGGCTTTGCGTACATGGCTTTGAAGAATAATGAGAAGTATGTTCTCTCTACTTTTGCTGACAAGCTTGAGCTTTTTTCTGCGCAGAAGGGCAAGAGGCAGATTGTTTCTATTCTTGATTATCTTAACAAGAGGAAGCCGAAAGGCAAGTCAAATCTTGCTGATTCGCTTGGCAAGTACAAGCGCCTTATCAACAGCAAGTCGCTTATCGTGGTTGTATCAGACTTCCTTTACGATATACAGCAGGTCCGTGATGTCCTGCATAGGTATAAGCAGCACGAGATTATTTTTGTGCAGGTGCTTGATCAGATGGAGACAAAACTGGAATTAGAAGGTGATGTCAAGCTTGTTGACTCTGAGACGCAGGAGAGCATGCACACGTATATAAGCCCTCTTGCAAGGAAGAATTATTTCAGCATGCTTGAGGAGCACAAGGCAAAAATAAAGAAAGCCTGCACAGAAGTTGGCGCAAGGTTCTTCAGCTTCAGTACAGATCATCCTATCTTTGATGCTTTCTATGAGATGCTGAAGTCATAATTCTTTGTTATACTGCTCTGTTTTTTGACCAGCTCTTTGGTCCTGCGGACATCTAGGCTCGCAAGCGAAGCTTGCTCGCATTATATTTGCGGATTATCAGTCCGCATATCACAAAATTCTCAAATTCTGTGATCTCACAAAATCGCAAAGCG
>JAWABT010000100.1:0-2570 GCA_038884515.1 Candidatus Woesearchaeota archaeon
ATTATGCTACAAACTATGCAGCACCAACTAAATTTGTGAGTGCTATGGCAGTTGGTGCTAGTGTACTTGGAATGCTCTATAACAATATTGTTGGAAAAATTGAAACTAAATAGCCTAAAAAACGCGAGCCGGTTCCTCCAGGTTCTCACTAGAATCTGTAATTCAATCATACGACAAAGGATTTTAAAAAAAATACTACGAGATCTGGATTAAGATGATACTCTTTCAATTTTTAATATTATCCAAGTTTCTTTTCCCTGCATTATTTTTCGCTCTGAAACGCATTTAAATTTGTATTCAGAAGCCCACTTCTTTAACTGTTCAACTCCTGATTTAACAATCAGCGCAACAGCACCTTTTTCTTTAAGGATGAAATCTGCCTGGTAGAACAATTCTTTGTATATTTTGTCAATTATTTTGTCTGGAATTGCTTTTGATGGCTGTATGGGCTCTGTAATAACCAAGTCAATTGAATTTTCGTTGAATTTTAGTTCCAGATCTTCTAGCTCTGTTTTGCTGAAATCTATTTTTTTTATTATTCCTGCTATTTTTGCGTTCTTTTTTGCAGCTTGAACATTGTTAAAAGTTCTATCAATAGCAAAGATACCTGTTTCTCTATCAAGATTGCTTTGCTTGTCAATTGTTATAAAGAATTTTTCAAAATCAATATTTGAGAATTTGATGAAATGCACAAATGGGAAGTCATGCTTGTTGAAAAAGTTCGGGCTTAACCTGCATGCATAAAGTGCTGCTTCTATTGCTATTGTTCCTGCTCTGCAGAAGGGGTCTATTAGTTTTTTCTTTGCATCATACCCTGCGATTCTTAAGAGAGCATAGGCATTTCCAGACTTAAGTGTTTCAGAGCCCATGAATATCCTATACTGTCTTTTGCTTATGTCCCCTGAAAAATCAATGCAAAGGTACATGTCATCTTTGTCAAGTATTGCAAAAAAAGTTATGTCTGGCTTTGAGAGATTTACTTTTCCTGGAATGTGCTTTCCTATTTCTGCTCTTAATTCTGCCTGCTCGCACGCGACTGCAAATGTTTTGCCTTCAAGCCATTCTTTTAAGTCGAGATTTGATATTTCTTCGAGTTTATTTTTGTTGAATTTGCCGAGTAGGTAAAGCACTCTACTCAGAGACTGTGCAGAATAACTCAGTTTGAACAGGTCTTTGAAATCATTGAATTCAAAAATCACAAATCCTTCTTTTGCCTGTGAATCAGAATTTATTATCTCTTTGATTTCAAGAGTAGAAATATCTTCTATGCCTTTATTGGTTTGTGCTATTCCCTTCATCTGTTAGCTCTTCTTTTGCGATTTTTGCAGCAGCCACAACTCTATCTCCCTGTTCTAGTTTCATCACCCTGACTCCTTGTGTGGCTCTTCCTATCACACTTATGTCTTTTGCAGGTGTTCTTATTACTATTCCATTCTGGCTTATTAGCATCAACTCATCATCATCTTTTACAGCTTGCACGGCAACTGCTTTTCCATTCTTTTCTGTGATTTTTATGTTTTGCACACCAACTCCGCCCCTACTTATTATTCTGTATTCATTTATATCTGTTCTTTTACCGTAGCCGAGTTCTGTTATTGTGAGTATTGTTTTTCCTGGCTCTGATACAACAGCGCCAACTACATTGTCATCTTTTCTTAGTCTTATTCCTATTACTCCTTGTGCTGTTCTTCCCATGGGTCTTACATCTTCTTCTTTGAAGTGCACTGCCATTCCCTGCTCTGTTGCTATTATGATTTCTTTTGTCCCATCTGTCAGTAAGACACCTATAAGTTCATCATCCTGGCTTATGCTTATTGCTGCAATGCCTCCTTTTCTTGGGTTTGAGAACTCTTCAAGTGATGTTTTTTTGACTATTCCTTTTTTTGTGACCATGAAAAGGTAATGCGCAGGGTTAAATTCTTTTACAGGAATAAATGATGTTATCTTGTCATCTTTCTCAAGCGAGAGTAGATTTATGATTGCTGTTCCTTTGGCGTATCTTCCTGCCTCTGGTATCTGGTAGACCTTTAGCCAGTGCACTTTTCCTTTGTTTGTGAAGAAAAGGACATAATCGTGAGTGTTTGCTATGAATAGTGCCTCGACAAAATCAGTTTCTTTTGTTTCCATTCCTATAACACCCACCCCGCCTCTTCTCTGTAGTTTATAGCTCTCGAGTGGCTGCCTTTTGATATATCCTGCGTGAGTGAGTGTGACTGTCATTTCTTCTGGTTTTATGAGTTCTTCTTCTTCGAGTGCCTGTGCCTCTGTCTCTATGATTTGTGTTTTTCTTTGGTCTCCGTATTTTTCTTTTATTTCAAGCAGTTCGCTTTTGATTATTCCAAGTATTTTTTGTTCGCTTCCAAGGATTTCTTTCAATTGCTCAATTAGTTTTATCAGGTTTTTGTGCTCTTCTCTTATCTTGTCTTGTTCGAGACTTGTGAGGCGCTGGAGTTTCATATCAAGTATTGCTTGTGCTTGCTTTTCAGATAGCTTGTAATCCTGCATCAAGCCTTGTTTTGCTTCTTGAACGCTTTTTGCTGCTTTGATTAATTTTATGACAGGGTCTATGT
>JAWABT010000101.1:0-2544 GCA_038884515.1 Candidatus Woesearchaeota archaeon
GGCAACAGTAAAAATACCTCATGTCGGCTCAATAGAGCCAGGGCCTGCATCACAGGGATTTGTATCAAACATAGAAGGAATAATACAGAAAATAAAAGAACAAATAGAAAACATCAGAGACATTGAGGAAGATGAAGATGCAAAGAAAAAAGCAAAAAACCTCCTAAAGAAAATACAGAAAGTCCTGTGGGGAGAGGAAAAGCTAAAGATAATCATAGAAGACCCGACTGGAAACTCAGCAATTATTTCTGACAAGGCACAAAGGAAGAAACTTTAATTAGAATGATTTTTAATATGCTCTTTAAAATCTCTTGCCAATGCAGAAAACTGCACTTTCAAAAAAGACACATCAGAAGCGACTTTTCCCAATTTATAAATCACGCCTGTTGTTAAACCAATATTCGCAACTATCAACGCAGTAAGCATCTGAAACTCTGTCGGGCTATGCCCTGTTAATTTAAGAATTATCCAGTAGATAGCCAAAAGACCGGATGCCCAAGTAATTAAAGTAAATATCCAAATGATAGTATTCATGATTTTATTCATAGCATACTCCGTATCAGCCAGATTATTGCCAAAATGAACATGACTGCAAAAATTGTAAAAGTGATGTAATCTTTTATTCCAAAAACAGGCTCTGGTTTTTGCTTCATGAAAAATTTTAATAATTTTAGTCTTTATATACTTTTCTAAGAAAAATCCAGAAGATTTACGACTTAATCCTGCTGTAAGTCTTGACCTTATCAAACCTGTCTGGCAGTGATTTAAGAACATCAATGAATTTTTCCTTCTGGCAAGCAACAAGAATGTCAATCTGGCCTTTGTTGATTGGAACAGAAACTTTTTTTCCAGTATTTCCCTGCGGCTCGTACTGCCTGATGCACTTAACATCAAAGAAAGGCCTCCACCAAAACCCCCTGTACATTATCGCGAGAAGCTCTGAAACGTAACACTCAAAAATCTTGCCGCGCGCATCTGAATAATATTCTTTCTTATCACTCAACAAGTATCCGAGGGATTTTCTTTTCAGCTCACACTGCTCAAGAAGCTCTTCAAGCTTGCGTTTTGCTTTGCTGTTCAGCTCGCAATTCAAGGCATCGAATGCAGCAGTCCTTAAAATCACAGGATCAAACTGCTTGACCTCAATGTAAAAGTCAGAATATCCCCCATTGCACTCCTCTCTTTTGGTTTTGCTTGATGCATTTGACTTAACATAAGCAACACCATAAGCAAGATTAATGCCAAGGTCACCAACAAGCCAGTCAAGAAACCTGCGCACGCGAACGCGCTGCTCTTTTTTTTCTGTTCTATTAGGGTTGCCATTTGTCACTTCTATAACAGCCCCAAAGCCATAATGGCCCAGAGCATCGCGTATGTATTCATAATATTCAACATTACTTTCTTTGCATTGCATCAACACGAGCATTAGATATGAATATAATTAATTTTATATTCAATAAACAGTAATAAAAATAATAAAAAAAGCATAGCAAAGCTTATATATTAGCTCAGTATACAAAAAAGTATATTACAGTGAGTGCTCACAAAAAAAGAGGAATAATATGGATTTAACAGAATACCCAATAAAACTGCATCAAAGCAAGAGAATGGCTGAAAGAATACAAGATGAAATTCTGAATGATTATCCTGAAAAAAAAGGAAAAATCATTCTGCCAGTAATCACAGATGTTCTGGCTGACTGCATAGGCGGCATTAAGCAGCCGCTTGACCTGGCTGACCTTGAGCAGAAAGTAAATGATTTAAGACATGGCTCTACGGAAGACAAAGCAGTATATCTTGTTTTCAGAAAACAGCTTATAGAATATGACTGCATGCCTGTTGATGAAAAAGGAAAGCCATATGACCTTTCATTAATGCACATATCTGGATTTAAAAATGATGGATTCCTTGACGAGTTATGCCTTGACAATCCAGAACTTCTAAATACAGCACTTGTGTTCTACAGGGACAATAAAAAAGAAGAAAGCATAAGCATGAATGATTTTGCAAGATGCCTTAACCTGATGAAAGAAGAAAAACCAACAGCATACGTGCAACTCTACAATTACCTGAGTGAAAAAAAATTCATACCAGCATCACCCCTGCTTTCAACAATAAGCTTGACAAAAGAACAATTCGCATACATAGTGCATGTTGACAAGGCAAAAGCAGACGAGTATGGCCGAGCCAGATTAATGCCTACAATAATTGATTATGTCACAAAAAACATCAAAGGACCTGAAACATTAGATAACATAAACAAGACAATTGCAATGATGCGTTACGGAACACTTGAAGAGCAGGAAAACTATGCTGAGTTCTGCGAGATGGTGCTCGGAATGCCAATAATTCTGCCAGAATACTGCACTGTGCAAGAGCAGAGAGAAAAACTTCTAGCTAAGGCAGAAAGAAAGGCAAAAGCACAGTTAGAGAAGGCCTAGGCCTGCTTTCTCGTGCATACTTATAAGAAATGTATTCTGGAACTGCAGAGTCATCATAAAAAGTAACAACAACATCTTTGAAAGGAATAATGTATTTTTTCAA
>JAWABT010000102.1:0-2430 GCA_038884515.1 Candidatus Woesearchaeota archaeon
AATTCTCTCCGGCTCTTCTTTTGCTATCTTAAGATAACCTTCACGCACTTTCCTATGAAACTCAAGGCCTTTTGCCTCAAGCCTGTCCGGCCTTCCTTTAAACTCGCTCTTATCACTCTTGCTCAAACCAATTTCAGGATCAACATCAATATAAATTGTCAAGCCAGGCTTTATACCATTAAGAGCAGACTCCTGCACGCGCTTAACATAGTCCAGGTCTATCCCGCCAGCGTGCCCCTGATATGCAATTGTAGAATCATGCAACCTGTCTGTTATAACAATACATCCCTGCTCCAAAGCAGGCCTAATCTTGTAAAGCATGTGCAGATACCTTGCTGTTGAATAAAGAAGAAGCTCACCTTCAGGAGTATGCTGCTTGTCAGGATGCTTAACCTCATTCCTCAATGCCTCAGCAAGCTCAATCCCGCCAGGCTCCCTTGTCTTGATAACCTTAAAACCTTTTTCAGCCAAATACTTTACTAACAGCTCTATCTGTGTTGTCTTTCCGCCGCCATCGCCACTCTCAAAACTTATGAATACTCCCCTCATGTTCTATTACAAAAGAATTGCAATGCTTGTTGCATTTATATTTTTTTATTTGATTCGTAATATTGTTTGCAGTATCAAAATACATATAAATGTGTGAAGGAAAAAATAATTCAGGGGGTAATAAAATGACATCAAACAAGCTAATCGCAATAGTTGGGCTTACTGGCTCTGGAAAATCAGAAGCAGCAAAAATTCTAGAAGAAGAAGGATACTACAAGATAAGATTTGGAGACATAACAGAAGAAGAACTCAAAAAAGCAGGAATGGAAATAAACGAAGCAAATGAAAAATACATGCGCGAACGCTTGAGAAAAGAACATGGCATGGCAGCATACGCAATAAAAAGCCTCCCAAAAATAAAATCAGCACTAGAGCAAGGAAAAGAAGTCGTGATAGACGGCCTATACAGCTGGGACGAATACCTTATTCTAAAAAACACATTTGGAGATGAATTAAAGGTTCTTGCAATACAGGCATCACCAAAAACAAGATATGAAAGATTAGCAAACAGGCCTGTTCGGCCGCTGACGCATGAAGAGGCAAGAAAAAGAGATTATGCAGAAATAGAAAACATACAAAAAGGAGGGCCGATAGCAATAGCAGATGTAACAATAATAAACGAAGGAATCCTTTCAGACCTCAAAACAAAAATATTCAGGTACATAGGAATAATAAAAAGACCGAGCTGGGATGAATACTATTTGAGCATCGCGAAAAAAGTTGCGAGCAGAGGAACATGCCTAAGAAGAATATTTGGCTCTGTAATAGTAAATGACGGCCAGATAGTAAGCACAGGATATACAGGCTCGCCAAGAGGAACAAAAAACTGCGTTGACGTCGGAGAGTGCCCAAGAGAGAAGGCAAAAATACCAAGAGGAACAAGATACGAGCTCTGCAGAAGCGTACACTCAGAACAAAATGCAATAATACACGCAGGCAGAGACAAAACAATGGGAGCAACACTCTACCTTTACGGAGAACACGTGCAAGACAGGGCATTAATCTCTGGAATAAAGCCATGCAAGTTCTGCACTCGAGAAATAATCAATGCAGGAATAAAAAAAGTTGTCGTAAAAGCTAAAGAAGGAATAATAACATACAATGTAGATGACTGGATAAAAGAAGACAAGTTCAACATAACAGAAGAAGACCTAAAAAACTACTAAGATGTGGGACATACAAGAATACTGCACATTACTGAATGACGCACTTAACAGAAACGAGACAATTGTTTTCGGGTGCCACTGCAGCATAAGATACTCTGGAAGAGCAGAAAGCCTGCTCGAGCACGGAGACCGGGTAATTCTAATAAAATCAGACAGGGCATTGCTAGTTCACCAGCCATCAGGCAATGCACCAATCAATTACATGAAGCCAGACACATCACACAAGTTGATTGTTGAAAACGGAAAATTAGTCCTTCAATCAAGAAACCTTCTTTTGAAAGAAAACATGGACATAAACATAGAAAGAATATACTTCTTTAATTCACACAAATTAGAGGACGGAAGGTCAATAGTCATATCAGGAACAGAAGAAGACATGGCTCGCATGCTTTACAATAATCCTGATATGATTGAGAAAGGATTCAAGCCAGTATCCCAAGAAGAACAGACAAAATACGGATTCATAGATGTTTTAGGAGTGGACAAAGACGGAGTGCTTACTGTTGTTGAATGCAAAAGATATTCTGCTGATTTAGGAGCAGTTACGCAATTAAGAAGATATGTTGAGAAACTAATGATAAGCAAAGGAATAAGCAAAGTAAGAGGAATACTTGCTGCTCCAAAGATAACACCAAATGCACTGCAGATGCTTCAAGACTGGGGGTATTCTTTTGTTTCAGTAAAACCACCTAAATATTTTGAAGATTTTGACAAG
>JAWABT010000103.1:0-2295 GCA_038884515.1 Candidatus Woesearchaeota archaeon
AATAGGAAGCGGGGGAGCAGGCAACAACATGGTTACCTGGCTCTACAAAAGAGGAATAAAAGGAGCTGAAATAATTGCCTGCAACACAGACAAACAACACCTTAGCATAACAGAAGCTGACAAAAAATTCATTATTGGAAAAGAACTTACAAGAGGACTTGGCTGCGGAGGATTCCCAAAAAGAGGAGCAGAAGCAGCTCAAGAGAGCATAAATGAATTAAAAGATGCCCTGAAAGGAGCTGACATGGTATTTGTCTGCGCAGGAATGGGCGGAGGCACAGGAACAGGCAGCGCACCAGTCATTGCACAACTCGCAAAAGACATGGGAGCAATAGTAATAGGCACAGTAACAATGCCATTCAACATTGAAAGAGCAAGAGTAGAGAAAGCAGAATTCGGCCTCGAACAGCTAAGAAAATATTCTGATACTGTAATAGTCATTGACAACAACAGGCTTGTCGCAATCGCAGGAAACCTGCCAATACAGCAGGCATTTGCAGTCGCGAACGAGCTTGTCGCAACAATGATAAGAGGAATTGTTGAAACAATAGCACTGCCAAGCCTTGTCAACCTTGACTTTGCAGACGTAAAGGCAATAATGACAAACGGCGGAGTAGCTGCAATAGGCGTCGGAAGCTCTGACACAAACAACAGAGTGGAAGAAGCAACAAAAGGAGCTCTTGAGAATCCTTTACTCGACATAAATTATGAAGGAGCAACAGGAGCACTGCTTCACATCTGGGGAGGGCCAGACATGACGCTCGAAGAAATCAACAGAGTGGGAGAACTTGTCACAGAGCACATGGATGAGGATGCAAACGTCATCTGGGGAGCAAGAGTCACAGACGACATGAAAGGAAAACTAATGGTGATGACAATAATCACAGGAGTAAACTCTCCATGGATAATGGGCAAGACAACTGCTCAATCAAAAGCAGCTGCAAAGGCAGAGATAGAAGACGCTTTAGGAATCGAAATCCTAAATTGAATAACACTCACCCCCTTTGGTCTTTGGTGAACGGGCCAGGCAACTGGCTCGGGTGTGTTTTTCTTTGCCTTCATTATACCACCCCCAATCACAATGAAGGCAAAAAAAACTTTTGCCCTCTCGCACACCGGGAGGGTTTTTTATTTTTTAAATAAAATGATAGAACCAACATCATATGCGGAAGTCATTATCAGGCTTTTAGTTAGCTTAGCTTTCGGCGTAGTTCTTGGTTTTGAAAGAGAAACAAAAGCAACAGCAGCAGGCCTAAGAACACACGCTCTTGTTGCTCTCGGCGCAACAATTTTCACTCTCGCATCAATATTCTTCAGCGGGCCAAACGTAGACATGTCTAGAATTGCAGGACAGATAGTGGTCGGAATCGGCTTCATAGGCGCAGGAGTCATATACAAATCACAAGAGCATATTTTTGGACTATCAACAGCAGCAAGCCTCTGGGTAGCTGCAGGACTTGGCTTGCTTGCAGGAATTGGAGAGTTTTTTGTCGGGACTATTGCACTTGTGCTGGCAATAACCGTTCTTGTAGGCGGAATTTACATAGAACAAAAAATGCTCCATAAGAAAAAACCAGCCAAATCTTTTTAAACCCGCTTTTACTTATTCTTGATTATGACATTATACTTTATCGGTCTCGGATTAAATGACGAAAAAGACATCAGTGTAAGGGGGCTTGAGATAGTCAAGAAAGCAGATGCTGTTTACCTGGAAAACTACACTGCTGTCCTGAACTGCCAACTGCAGTATCTTGAAAAACTATATGGCAAAAAACCGATTCTTGCAGACAGGGAAATGGTAGAAAAAAATCCAGAACAAACAATAATTAAAGATGCAAAAGATAAAGAAGTTGCATTTCTTGTTGTAGGAGACCCATTTGCAGCAACAACACACATCGACCTTCTAATGAGAGCAGAGAAGATGAAGATAAAGACAAGAGTGCTGCATAATGCATCTGTTATATCTGCTATTGGCGTGACTGGATTGCAGGTGTATAAGTTTGGCAAGACAACCAGCATTCCTTTCCCTGAAAAAGGATTTGAGCCAGAAACACCCTATGATGCAATAAAGGAAAACCAGAAAATAGGACTGCATACACTACTGCTTCTTGACTTGAGGCCAAAAGAGAACAAATTCATGACAATAAACGATGCAATAAGCTATCTCTTAAAAATTGAATTAAGAAGAGGAGAAAAGGTATTTACAGGGCAGACACTTTGCATTGGGTGTGCAAAACTCGGCTCTCTAGACCAAAAAATAAAAGCAGGAAAATCAAATGAACTTCTGAAGTTTGA
>JAWABT010000104.1:0-2196 GCA_038884515.1 Candidatus Woesearchaeota archaeon
TCTAGCTTGGTTCAGGATACCGGTCTCGGGAAGCAATCGAGTACACCGGCGGTCGCGGGTTCAAATCCTGCCCACCCCATTTCTTCTCGTCTTGAATTTGAAAAAGGAAAACTGTCTGCATTTATTGGTCTTGTTAAAAAAAAGACAGGACTTTCGTGGGAAGCGCTTGCCAATAAGATGCATATGAACGAATGGTCATTAAGAATCGGTTATGGTGAGGAAAGATTCCTTATTTCTCTTAAAAATTATAAACTGCTTTGTCATTTGGCACGTATTAATGAAAGGGAATTTTTACGATTTGTCAAATTTATGTATCCTGAAAATTGGGGAAAAACTAAAGGCGGGCAGATTACTGGCAGGCGTGCATGTCAGACTTGGTTAAAAAAATACACAGGCCAACACGAAATCAAACTTCCGCAATTTACTGAGCGCTTGGCCGAATTTGCTGGGATATTATTTGGGGATGGTTATCTTTCAAAGCATAATTACTGTATTTGTATCACATCCCATAAAATCAATGAAAGCAAATATTCTGATTATATCACGCAACTTATTGTTAATTTGTTTGGAATAAAACCAAAAACACGCATACTCGAGAATAAAAATGCAGTTCAAACTTTTTTTAATTCAAAGCAAATACATACGTTTTTAAGAGAATTAACTATACCTTGCGGCAGGAAAAGGGGGCAGGAGCTTAAAATTCCCAAATGGGTGCTTGCTCGGAAAGATTTTTTGCGGGGATTTATTCGGGGATTCAGCGATTCTGAAGGTTCTCTTTTTATGTCAGCTGAGGATTCTGTATTTAACATAAGATCTTCTGATCTTACGCTTCTTCATTTATTGCAAGATGCTTTAAGATCATATGGTTTGCATTTTGCCTTAACTGGGGATCGTCTTCAAACACATTCTGTGGCAGCCATTGAAAACTATTTTTGTGATATAGGCAGCAGTAACCCTAAACAAATTATTAAATTTTTAGAATACGTCAAGAATAAGAGAACAATACGTAATCACCAAATTGCCACTATTCTTAAGAACTGTTCATTTTCTTTGCCGTATTACTACACAGTCAAAGGTTCGGGACCTTGAGGCCAGGAGTTCGAATCTCCCCGACCCCATTCCTTTTTCACAGAAAAGTATTTATACTCTTTTTCTAATATCAAGAGATATGAAAATAACAATTGATACAGGCCAGGATTCTCATACTGATATAAAGAAAGCCATAAGATTGTTGCAGAGTATTGTTGGTGATGCAGAGGTTTATACAAATGCTTCAAGGAATATTTTTGACAGTCCTTCTCCTGAGGTGAGCCAGCAGTCATCTGAGCCGGCAAATGCTTTTGCAAACATGTTTGATAGTGCTCCCGGTGTTTCTGAAAAGAAAGAGGAAAATAAGGAAAAAGAATTCAGGCTAGAGCTGTACTGAAATGAAAAAGTTTGATATTCTTCCTCACACTGCAGATGGCAAGTTCAGGGCTTATGGCAAAACATTAGAAGAAAAGTTCAGCAATGCTTTGCTTGCAATGTTCTCTTTCATGTTTGAGACAGAAGAAGTAAAGCCAAAAATAAAGAAAGAAATCAAAGTGAAAGGCAAGGACGAACAAGCATTATTATATAATTGGCTTGAGGAATTTCTTTATATTCTAGACACAGATTCTTTTATTCCGCACAAGACAGAAAAGATGAAGATAGAAAAGACAGCTAAAGGATTTGAATTATCAGCAACTGTTCTTGGAGACAAGGCAGATGCTTACAAAAGTGTTGGTTCTGTGAAGGCAGTAACATACGCAGAGATGGAGATTACAAAAGATTATGTTCAGGTTGTTGTTGATTTGTGAAATAATGTAGAAAGGTTTTTAAATAAGCATAGCCAAGATTTCTATTTATGGGGGAAGAAATAGAGTTAAAGAAAAAAGATGATTATACTTGGGAGATTCCTAAAAAAGGCTCTATGCGTGTTCCTGCTGTTATCTATGCTTCTGAAGCGCTTATTGCAAAAATCAAGGAAGACAGGACTCTCCTGCAGGCAGCTAATGTTGCTCACCTGCCCGGAATACAGAAAGCTTCTTATGTCATGCCTGATGCTCATGAGGGCTATGGTTTTCCAATAGGCGGTGTTGCTGCATTTGATATGGATGAAGGAGTCATAAGTCCTGGTGGTGTGGGTTATGATATTAATTGCTTATCAGGTGATTC
>JAWABT010000105.1:0-2073 GCA_038884515.1 Candidatus Woesearchaeota archaeon
TGCTATCAGGAGTGCCAGTCTCATTTTCTCCTCCATTTGAATATAGCCAGTATTGCAGGAAGATATGCAATAAATGCAGCTGCCGCGACAAGAACACTTATTGGGTTGACATCCCTGACGAATTGTATCACTGCATATGCCAACGGAAGCACAAGCAATGGTTCTAGAAAGTCAAAGACAGAATATTTTTTTGTTTTAAGAAATCTCGTGAAACTGTTGTACATATTTGCCTCTTTTATATTATTATTTTCTTTTTTTATATATGCTTTTCTATACTCAAATATATAGACTTAGCTGAGTATTTTTATAAGCTGCGTTTTCATTATGCAGCCTTCATTCAGCATTTTTCTTTGTATGTCATAAATGCTTAAGATATTTGCATCAAGCCCGTAATTATACATATTCTCGCTGCACTGCTTTTCCAGAAGCTCAAATTTCAGTAGGTCCCAGGTGGTGAATTCTTCGAAGCAGTAAAGCTCTGGAACATATGTTGAGTTTACTGTTTCTCCCAGGATAAGGTTTCTCATCATTTTTGCCTCTGCTGTGTTTCTCATCAGCAGCGGGCAGACAAAATAATCGCTGATTGTCTTTTGCATCCTGCCATATTTTTGCGCGTCTGCAGCAAGCTCTCCAAGTGCTTTGTTTGTGTTGATGTTTATCAAGGCAGAGAGTATAAAATATGTCCTTACGAGCTGTTCTATTTCTGCATTGCCAAGAACTGGGTTTTCAAGGATGCTTATCGGTGCTTTTATCGTGCTCCCGGTCTTTGGTTTTGCAGGGCTGAAGATGACTATTGCAATGATGCCTGCAATAAGTATTATCATAAGCAGAAATCCTACCTTGTCTTCTATTTTTATCAGCTTGTCTGTAATGCTCATCTTTACCTCTTTTTCTAATGATTTTCTTTATGTTTTGGTATTTAAATTTTGCTTTTAAGTAAGCCTTTGGGGGCAGCGCAGAACAAGTTCTGCTGGTCCCCATAGTCTTATTCGCTTTGTTCATAAGCCTCTGGGGGGAGTTGCACCCCCGACCTCGGCCTTTTTGTGTTTTCATACCAAGGCCGCGCTATAGCTACTAAGCTACAGAGGCAAATCTGTTTATTTTTGTTTTTGCAATCGAATTTGCGAGGTTCGATTGGTTCTTCTAACGAGCATGCACAGCCTTGTGCTGTGCTTCTTTGGATTCTAGCCTTTTGTAAAGGCTAGCTACTAAGCTACAGATGCAGCTTAATATGTATTCTTTTTGTTAAATTCTATATAAAGATTATTCTTTTTTGTTTTACAAGTCCTTGCTGGGGCCCTTCGGGCAGAGACAATTGCATATTGTCGAAGAAATATTTGATTTTTCAGTCAAAAAATTTATATATGTGGCAAGCATACCTTTTGTGTGGGGTGATTTGTATGCATGCATTTGTTCAAATAGCATTGGATTCTGCAAAAGAGTCAGACATATATGATGAATTAAAGGCAATGCCTGAGGTCAAGGAAGTTCATATCCTTTTTGGGGAGTGGGACCTTATTGCAAAGCTTGAGCTGCCTGCTCCTGAAGCCCTGGGGACTTTTGTCATGGAGAAGATAAGAAGCATTCCTGGAGTAAAGCTGACCTCGACTATGATTGTAGCTAAATGAGGTTATTCTAGTTTGCGCGACATCGTGAGTGCGAGAGAAGAGAAAACAGTCTATTCCGCAAACTTTAGATGATTTCTTCTGGTTTGCGCGTGCGACCTTGTGTCGCACTTTTGATCAAACTTTGAAAAGTTTGCGGGGGAAGGGATTTGAACCCTCGGATCCACTAAGGAACAGGATTTCTTCCAATCAATGGATTGGTGTTCCATTATGGGCTTAAGTCCTGCGCATTTGACCAGGCTTTGCTCTAGGGATTGCTGGACTCTCGCTCAGGCAATACCCCCGCATTAAATAAGGGAGTCTGGTCTTTTAGAAATAGGCTTTATTTGGTTTAAAAAACTATCTCTTTATTTTTCACTGATTTGAATTATATATGCTTGTTTAAGATTAAATTTTGGTTTAGGTGTTTGGAAAGTATGTTTGATATTTAAATCATTTAAAATAGTTA
>JAWABT010000106.1:0-2044 GCA_038884515.1 Candidatus Woesearchaeota archaeon
AAAACATGTTCTCCCATCTTTTTGAGGAAAATAATTTTGAAACCTGCATCTTCCAGCTGTTTTTTATATACATCTGCTTTTACACCGTTTGCAGCAGGTATCACCCAGAATTTTGCCCCAATTCTTCCTGCAATCTGGTGCAGGGGATTCCACCATTTGAATTTGTCACCAACCACAATATCAGTAAGTATAAGTTCTCCGCCTTTCTTGAGTACTCTTGCTGCAGAATGGAAAAATTTCTCGCGTGTGTTAAAATGCGCAGGCCCTTCTATTCCCAGTATATGCGAGAAGCTTGATTCAGGAAAATTCAAGACAACAGCATCACCATGGATGAACTTTATTTTCTTTTCAACACCAAGTTTCTTCGCCTTCCAGTTTGCATAGTCTACATGAGTCTTTGTTACGTCAATTCCTATTATCTCTTTGGGCTTGAATCTCTTAAGATACTCAAATGTCTCTGCTCCATAACCACACGCAACATTAAGAATGCGTTCAGCTTTTTTGATTCCGCTGTTTTCCACGAAGAATTTCAGCAGGCGCTTTGCAGCATCAACATAAGTATCATCTTTCTTTTTCCAGTAGCCGAACGAAATAAATCCTTCTGAGAAGTGCCTGAATCCATTGCTGTCTTTGATAACCCTTCGCGCACCCTTCGAGTAGAAATTTTCAACATCCTTACAGTGCTCGTCCATTAAAACCTAAACTTTAAGAATAATTATAAATATTTCCAAAGTAAAAAACAAAAAATAAAAGAAATCAGATTAAAAATTCAACATACACGCTTACCGAGACAGTGAGCTTGCCCGGAGAAACACTTGCCTCTGCAATTTCCGCTTTTGCCATGCTCACAGAGTCATAAGTGTACATCCTTGGCATATAATAATAGTCGTTTATTGAGACTGATTTCACGCTTTTTACTGACGTGCCAAGTCCATTGGCAATGCTGTCTGCTTTTAAGCGCGCATTTTCAGCTGCCTTTGCAAAAAGTTCCTGCTTTATTGCTTTCTCTGTCTCGCTCTTCAGCTCAAATCTCACGCTGTTTATCTGGTTTGCTCCTGCCTTTGTTGCTATGTCAATTATAGAGCCTGCTTTTGAGAAGTCAGTTGTCTTTACTTCTATGCTCTGCGATGCAGTGTATCCGTAAATAACAGAAACACCTTCGCTCCAGTTGTATGCCGGACTCACGTCATAATACAGCGTCTTGATGTCTGAATCCGCAATTCCTCCTGCTTTCAGGTCAGCAATAACCTTGTTCATGACAGTGTTCATTTCATTCTGCGCATCTGCTGCAGTTGCTTTTGTCACAGTGTATCCAACATTTATGATAACCTGGTCAGGCGAAACAATTTTCTCTGCCTCGCCGTTTGCGCTGATTGTTTTCTGGTTAAGCGTTCCTGTCCAGGAGAACACTCCAAACCCCGCAACTCCGATTGCTGCAAGCACAACAACTGCAGCAATTACAATTCCTATCAACACAATGTTACTCTTTTCCAAATTTCCACCTCATTTGAGAATTATTTTTTACCTGTATGTGCATTTCCTGCCATGGCATGTGCATTTCTTTGGCTTTTTCCTGGTTTTTTTCTTCGCCACTGGTACCACCTCATGCTTTTTAATTCGCTTCAGGTTTATACGCTTTTTGTGATTTATGAATTGCTTGCTTCCATAGGAGACACAAATGCCGTCTTTTATTTTAGGGATGCAGTCATTGCAGACAGATTCAACTATCAGTGCATCAAGCGTTTCCTTTTCTTCCGCGCGCAAACGCCTCAAACTGCGCAATCCCTTTAGCATTCCTATAGCACTCTTTTTAGAAAAATTCTGATTTTTAAATGTGTGTTCTTGCTTGTTCAGGCTTCATCATTGTCAGGAACAGGACTCCTATCATTGACAATATTGCAAAAATGATGAGGGTGAAACGTATTCCTATCGCGTCTATGACAATACCGTTTATGAATTAAATGGGTATAAATGAGACCTTTACAAACATATTTATTATTGAACCTACTGTTTCTCTTTGTTTTGAGTTTATGAATGAATTAGT
>JAWABT010000107.1:0-11195 GCA_038884515.1 Candidatus Woesearchaeota archaeon
GGACCAATCCTTTGAATTATTTCAAGGGCAGCCGCAACAATTGAGGTTTCTGCCTTGTCAAGCGAGCTTGGTATGACTATTGTTCCCTGAGTCTTGCCTGACCTTGTATCAACATTAACCTCAATCCTTCCTATTCTTCCGGAACGCTGAAGCTCCCTCAGCTCAAGATCTGCTCCAAGCAAGCCCTCTGTCTGGCCAAAGATTGCGCCGATTACATCTGGCCTGTCAACAACTCCTTCGATTTCGATAGATGCATTTATGATGTATTTAGATGAAACTGGGCTGATTTTTCCCATTTTAAACCCCTCCATTATAGAACAAGAACAGACTTTACCTGCCACTATTGTCTAAATTAGACAAAAATAGATTTTATCTTTGTTTTTTTAGGCGATCTGAATTCATTTTCACAATGATGGTGAATAATGAACATTAGTGAATGTTCTTGTTCGGATTTTAGTATCGTAATAAGGGTCTGTAGCCCGCGTCACTAACCCCCAAGCTCATTGCTTGGTTTTACCGTTAGCTCCATTGGGTACTCTCATGACGGGCATTAGAGCGACCCCTGAACAAACTAATGACGTAGAAGTATATAAAGCTTATGCTTTTAAATACTATGGGATAAAACTTATATAAAAGCCATATTAAAGTGATATTATGCCAGCAAGCAAGGAAAAATTCAAGACCCTGAAGAACGTGTTCGATGACTTTACAGAGAGGAATATATTTAAGCTCATATCAGAAGGACATTTTGACGGCCTTGAAAGCCCACTTTTCATAGGCAAAGAAGCAAACATATTCACCGCAAAGAAAGGTAGCCATACCGTTATTGTAAAAATATACCGGCTGAGCACATGCGATTTCAAACGCATGTATAAATACATATGCTCTGACCCAAGATTTCCTGCAGTTAAAAGGCAGAGAAGAAAGGTTATCTTCGCATGGGCGCACAGGGAATACAGAAATCTTTTAAAAGCAAGAGAGGCAGGTGTAAGGGTACCAACTCCAATAGCTTCGCTATACAACATTCTTGTAATGGAATATATTGGAAACAGCGGGCCTGCACCAAAACTTAAAGATGCCTTGCCTGAAAACCCAAAGGCATTTTTTAATGAAGTGATAACTAATATCAAGAAACTTCACAAGGCAGGACTAGTGCACGCAGACCTCAGCCCATTTAATATACTTAACCATGAAGAAAAGCCAGTATTCATAGACCTTTCACAGGCAATACCCACAGAAGACCCGAATGCAAAAGAATACCTGCAGAGAGACATACATAATATCTGCAATTTTTTCCACAAGCTAAAAGTAAAATCAGACCCAGAAGAAATATTTAAAAAAATTACTGCAAACCGTTAAATTTAAAAAACAAGTGCAGTTCCCCCTGATATGAAAAAAGAAAAACCAAAAAAAACAGAAAAAATAGAGACAACAGGAGAGATAAAAGAATTTTCATACGAGCTGAAGATTCCAAAAGAAAGAGTCGCAGTGCTCATAGGAACAAAAGGAGAGACAAAAAAACAAATAGAAACAGCAACAAAAACAAGACTGCAAATCGATTCAAAAGAAGGCGATGTTGAAATAAGCGGTGAAGACGCGTTAAACTTATACTCCGCAAGAGAGATAGTCCGAGCAATCGGCAGAGGCTTTAACCCAGCAAACGCAATGCTCTTATTAAAAGGAGATTACGGGTTTGACATTATATCAATCAAAGACTATGCAAAAACAAAAAACGATGAAGAGCGACTCAAGGGAAGAGTGATTGGTGAGGAAGGAAAAGCAAGAAGAATCATCGAAGAACTCTCAGAATGCCACATAAGCGTTTATGGAAAAACAATAAGCATAATCGGTCAGTTTGAGAATTTGACAATAGCAAGAAGAGCCATAGAACTATTGCTTGCAGGAAGCTCGCACGCCCACGTTTACAGACTGCTCGAAAAAGCAAGAAAAGAACTTAAAATGAGGTCAATAGAAAGTGCCTAGCGAACCAATTGCAGTAGAACTAGCAAAAAAACAAAAAGACGTAAGCGTAGCTGAATTCTTTGAAAGAAACAGGCATCTTCTCGGATTTGATAACAAAAGAAAAGCTCTTCTGACAGTAGTCAAAGAAGCTGTTGACAACAGCCTTGATGCATGCGAAGAAGCAAAAATACTTCCAGAAATAAATGTTCAAATAGTTGAGATGGGAAATGACAGGTTTAGAATAACTGTTGAGGACAATGGACCAGGAATAGTGAAAAAACAAATACCAAATGTCTTTGCAAGACTCTTATACGGCTCAAAATTCCACTCACTAAAACAAGCAAGAGGCCAACAAGGAATAGGAATCAGCGCAGCAGTGCTTTATGCACAGCTCACAACAGGAAGACCTGCAAAAATCTGGAGCAGAATAGCTCCAAACCAGCCGGCTTACTATTACGAATTACACATAGACACTCAGAAAAATATCCCGCAAATAATTAAAGAAGAAGAAACAACCTGGAAAAAAGAGCACGGTGTAAAAATAGAGCTCGATGTCGAAGCAACATACCAGAAAGGAGACCAAAGCGTTGACTCTTATCTCAAACAGACAGCAATAGCAAATCCCCACGCAACAATAATCTACACAAACCCAAAAGCAGAACAATTGATATTCCCAAGAGCAACAGACAAGCTCCCAAAAGAGCCTGTTGAGATAAAACCACACCCATACGGGGTCGAGCTGGGAATAATGCTCAAGATGCTAAAAAATACAGAAAGCAGGACGTTACAGAGTTTCCTCATAAATGACTTCTCAAGAGTCGGCTCAGGAACTGCAAAAGAAATATGCGAAAAAGCAGCACTACCAACAAACATGAAGCCAGCAGAACTACAACTGCCGCATGTTGAAAAACTCATTGCAGCCATAAAAGACACAAAGATAATCGCGCCAAGCACAGACTGCATAGTACCAATAGGAGAAGCCCTTCTTGAAAAAGGACTAAGAAAAGAAGTAGCAGCAGAATTCTACACAGCAGTATCACGCTCACCAGAAGTATACAGAGGAATCCCCTTTGTAATAGAAGTTGCACTCGCATACGGCGGAGAACAACAGTCAGACGCCCCAATAAGCCTCATCAGGTTTGCAAACAGAGTTCCGCTACTCTACCAACAAGGCTCTTGCGCAAGCACAAAATCAGTAATACAAACAAACTGGAAACCATATGGCCTAAGCCAGAGCAACGGCTCAATGCCACAAGGACCACTGACAGTCGCGGTATCAATGGTATCTGTCTGGCCACCATTCACATCAGAAGCAAAAGAAGCAATAGCACACTATCCAGAAATCATAAAAGAAATGAAGCTCGCCCTGCAGGAAGCAGGAAGAAGGCTCGGAGCATACGTCAACAAGAAAAGACGAGTGTCTGAACAACAGGAAAGAGTTAACATCTTCGAGAATTACATACCAGAGGTTGCAAGCGCCCTATCAAAACTAAGCGGCGTGAGCAAAGAAAAAATAACAGAAAACATGCAGAAAATGCTCGCAAAAAACAAAGAATACATACAAGCACACAAAGAAGCACACAAGGTAGAGGCAAAAGAAAGAAAAGAAAAAGAAGAACAGATAAAACTAACAGGAGCTGAAGATGAATAAGAAACCAAAAGAAGCAATCGAGGAACTTGGAAAAGAACTTGTTAGAGATGTGCTCTCAAACAAGCAGCCAAAACTAGTTGTTCCAATAAGAGCATTATCAAACGTCAGCTTTGACAAAAAATCCCAGACACTCCAACTCGGCAACAAAACAGCAGAGAGAAATTTTTTCAATGTAGCACACGCAAAAAAATTCCTGCAAACACTCGAGGTAGCAGCAGTAAGCAAAAACCTCCTTGAGGACCAGAAGCACGCATCACTCAGAGACGTATTCTACATGGTAAAGAGAACAATACCAAACACAAAAACAAACATTGTTGACGAACAAACAGAAAGCGATGATGCAATAGAAGATTTAGAACTGCTGACGCAATTTTCAAGAGAACAGCTTAACATCAATGCAAACAAGATGGGCTCTGTAGCAGGAAATGTCGTGATAGAAGACAAAGGTGACGAGCTTGACTGGAGCAGGATGGGCTCAGGAGGGTGGTCAATCCCATCAAATGTTGAAGACATCAAATTCAAAAAAGTCAAGGCAAAATACGTCATATACATGGAGAAGCAGGCTGTCTGGGAAAGACTACACGAAGACAAGTTCTGGGACAAGCACAACTGCCTAATTGTCACATCACAAGGACAGACAACAAGAGGAATAAGAAGATTACTGCAGAGATTATCTGAAGAGCACAAGCTGCCAATATATGTTCTTGCTGACTTTGACCCATGGGGATTTTACATCTATTCTGTCCTTAAATTCGGCTCAATAAACCTGGCGCACATGGCAGAAAGCATGACACTGAGCACAGCAAGATTCCTTGGAATAACAGCAGATGACATCGAAAATTACGGGCTGAAAAAGCACCTCATTGCATTCAAGGACGTTGACCTGAAAAGAATAGAGCAATTGCAGAACTATGAATGGTTCAAGGACAACAAAGCCTGGCAGAGACAATTCAAGATGATGAAGGCATTCAAGGCAAAAGCAGAAATTCAGGCACTAAGCAGTAGAGGAATCAGCTTTATTTCTGATAAGTACCTTCCTGAGAAAATCAAGAAACAGGAATGGATAGAATAATTCTTAAAAAAAATTCGGGCCTGGAGACAAAGCAAACTTCGCACTTGCTCGTTTGCAAGCCTCCAGTCCCTTCACTTCAACGGGCCTGGAGGGATTCGAACCCTCGACCTTCAGCTTGCTCCTTAAAAGCAAATAGAAGGCTGTCGCTCTATCCAGGCTGAGCTACAGGCCCATATGATTAATATCATTAAGACTGATTTTATAAAGCTTTCTTGTTTGATTTTAGAATTTTCTTATTTGGGTGCCAGGGGCACAGTGATAAATACATATGCGTTAACCGTTTACCGTAAGCCGTTGACCGTTAACGGCAGACGGTGAACCGTAAACAGTAAACATTCTCGCCTCACACCTCACTGTCCAAAGGACTTCGCTTTGAGTAAAAAAACTAAAATCATCTAATTTCAAAACATTTTTAAACCATCTAATTATTCTCCATAACTGTTTGGGAATTTCGCGGAGGCAGCGCAGAATAAATTCTGCTGGTCTCCGCTCATTTACTGCGTAAATTCGCGGAGGTGGCCAAGCGGCTAAGGCGGTTGGCTGCAACCCAACTAATCAAGGGTTCGAGTCCCTTCCTCCGCTTTTAAAAAAAGGATAAAAAATGAAAAAAACAATTTTGATGATTATTCTGTTATCACTTTTCTTGACAGGTTGTGCAAAAGTAAGCGAGACGCAAACGCCAGTAAAAGAAAATGTTAAAGAAGTTATTGCAGGACCGGCTGTAGAAGAGCCGGAAAAAGAAACCTCTCAGGCAGTCACTGTTGCTGGAGGAGAGCAAGAGCCTGAAGCATCTAGCGAAGCAACAATGCCAGCAGTTGCGCAAATGCTCATACTTATAGGTGAGACAAAGACGCTAAAAGTAGGAGACAAAAACTATGAAGTAAAGCTCCTGAGCGTCTCGAACAGGGCACAATTTGATGTCAATGGAGAGATCACAAAAGACTTAATTCTGAATGGAGTGCACACCCTGAGAGACCAGTCAGAGCTCAAAGTCATAAACATAGGGTATAATTCAGCCACAATACAAATCAGGCTAAAAGAGCAAGCTGTTCCATCATCAGATGTTGCGGGACCATCTGCTACAGGACCGCTGGTGCTAAGAAAAGGAATTTTCACAAGCGCAGCAAAAACAACAACAGGAAGCCTTGACATAACAAAATCAGGAGAAGGAAAAATAATTCTCACCTTCACAAGCTTCAGGACAGAACCAGGACCTGGATTATATGTCTACCTTGTTAACCAAGCAGTATCAGACGGCTATGAGGTTGCAAAACTTATTTCAAGAGAAGGCGGGCAGAAATACGACCTTCCAAGAGACATTGACTTAAACAAGTACAAAAAAGTCCTGATTTATTCCAAATCAGAAGGAAAAACCTATGGCCAA
This sequence comes from Candidatus Woesearchaeota archaeon, assembly GCA_038884515.1. Classification (GTDB taxonomy): domain Archaea; phylum Nanobdellota; class Nanobdellia; order Woesearchaeales; family ARS49; genus JAWABT01. The sequence goes on from JAWABT010000107.1 coordinate 6,070, forward strand.
GCTGTTCTGACATAACCTTTTTATATTCGCTTTATAAACAACAGATTATGCCAAAAATTCTCATAGGAAGGGGAAAAAAAGAATACATACCAGAACTTGGCAGGGAAATCACAACTGTTAAAGCCCTGAGATACTACATAACAGACCCTAGCAAAGACTTCCATACAAAATACGGAGTTATTTCTAAGAAAGACCTTAAGAAAAAAGACGGAAGCACTATCAAAACAAGCATGGGCAAAGAATTTGTCATCTTCACAGCGCAATTCGCAGACAATTTCAGAAAATTAAGGCGGGCACCGCAAACAATTATTCCAAAAGATTTTGGCCAAATAATAGCAGAAACAGGACTTGGCAAAAAAGATGTTGTTGTTGATGCAGGAACAGGAGCAGGAGCACTTGCATGCGCACTCGCAAACATCTGCAAAAAAGTAATCACTTATGAAATCAGGCAGGAGCATATTGATGTTGCGAAAGAAAACATAAAATTCCTCAACCTGAAAAATATCACAATAAAGAACAAGGATATAACAAAATGTATTGATGAAAAAAATGTTGATTTAATAACACTTGATGTTCCAGAGCCATGGCAGGCAATAAAAACAGCACAGAAATCGTTGAAAATAGGCGGATGGCTTGTTGCATACACACCAACAATAATACAGGCAAGCCAGTTTGTAGATGAAATTGGAAAAAATGACGCTTTTTTATTCGACAGCACAACAGAAATCATAAAAAGAGACTGGATAGTAGAAGGAAGAAGATTAAGGCCGAGTTCAGCAGAGATAGGCCATACTGCTTTCCTCACCTTCATAAGAAAAATAAAATAAACAATGAATCCAGAACTAAAAAAGTGGTGCGAGCAGGCAGAAAAAATAAGAACAGAATCTGCTCGAGAATACTATAAGTTATATGTCGGGCTAAAATATAATCCAAATAAAATACACCAGCTCGAAAGAGAAAGCCTGAAGCACAGCTTGTTCTTCCTTAAGAAATTCAAAGAGCCAAAAGACCTCATCTCTGAATGCGTTGGAAGCGTTGCAGGAGCAAAAACACATAAGCTCTCATTAAAGCTTGAAGACCTTAGAATGAAAAAGATATGTTCAGTAAAACACAAATTCAAGGAAAAACCTGTTTGCTGGACAAGCTGGAGAACATTTGTTGTCAATGCACCTGACAAGGCAAGAAAAGAAGTCTATGACGAATTCATAAAAAAAACACCAATCATAGCACCTACAATTAAAAAGACATTTGAGAAATGTAAGAAAATTTATTTTGATTACGGACTTAATCCTTTAACAGAATATCTTGACGACCACAAGATAAGCCTAAACCACCTAAAATCAACCCTTATTGAGTTAAGAGAAGGTGTCAGAAAAAAATACAAAAAAGAATTCAGTCACTACACAGAACAATTCCTTGGAAGAGAACCAAGATATTATGATGATTTCTACTTCATGAGAAACATTGTTTTTGAAAACATGACATCAGGATTCAAAAGCATAAATCCACTTGCACAAATCAACAAAACACTAAAACAATTAGGATTTAACCCAAGCAAAATAAAAGTCGACAGCACAGAAAGGCCAAAGAAAGCACCATCACCATTCTGCATGATGGCAAAAATACCAGGAGACATCAGAGTATCATACAAAATGGAAAACCCATTGAACACAACAAACGCAATATTCCATGAATTCGGGCACGCAATACACGGAACAAGCATAGACCCAAAACTGCCGTACTGGGTAAGATATGGCATGTCAGGAGGTCTTTGCGAGACATTCTCAATATTCTTTGAAAAAATACTCTTGAACAAAAACTACCTGACAAAAGAACTAAAGCTTCCACCAGACTATGCAGACGAGTTCATAAGAAAAACAAACTTCACAGACTTATACTCAGTAGCATTCTACACAGGAAACTCCCTATTCAAAATAAAATACTGGGAAAAAGAATTTTCCTTCAGCGAAACAAGTGAAGAATATGCCAAAGAAATAAAGAAAAGCATGGGCCTAGACATTCCAGGAGAGTACTGGATGCTACACCACATACTCCCAGAAACACTAATTGCAGTCCCAAACTACATGCTTGCAGACATGAATGTGGCAAAACTGCAAGACCTATTTGAAAATGAATTCGGGCAGGAATGGTGGAAAAACAAAAAAGCAGGAAAACAAATTTACGAGCTAATGAAGCCAGGCAAAAACAGCCCTTTAGGAGACTTTTCAAAAATAAACCCAAAAACATTCCTAAGGAGACTAGGATGCTGAGAAGAGAAATAAGAGTCATAGGAATTGATGACGCACCTTTTGACAAGTTCAAAAGCAAAGAAGTTCTTGTTATCGGAGCGCTTTACAGAGGCGGGCACTTTATTGATGGAGTGCTCTCAACAAAAGCAAAAGTAGATGGTACAGATTCGACAGACAAAATCGCAGAGATGATAAACAAAAGCAAATTCAAGCAACAGATAAGAGCAATATTCCTTAACGGCATTGCAGTCGGAGGATTTAATGTAATAGACATAGAAAAACTTCACAGCAAAACGAAAATACCAGTGATAGTTGTAATAAGAGATTTCCCCGACTTTAAGAAAATCTATTCTGCCCTGAATAAATTAAAAATGAAACAGCAAAAGAAAATAATAGAATCCCTGTCAGAACCAACCAAAGTGGGAAAGATATTCATACAATACATAGGAATATCTCTTGAAGGGGCAAAAGACATGCTAAGAATAACCTGCACTCATTCCTTTATTCCAGAGCCGATAAGAGTCGCACACCTTATCGGAGCAGGAATAGTTAAAGGAGAAAGCAAAGGGAGGGCTTAAAATGCCAAGAAAACCAAGAAAATGGGCAAAAATAGAAGCAGGACACCTTTACGGCTGGAAAAAAACACAGCCAGATGCTAAAAGGCGCTCAATTCTAAATAAAGCAGTCAAGAAAGACAGCTATGCAACAATAGTAAGAAGATTAAACCAGTTGAGAAACGTGACAAAAGATTCAGAGACAAAAGCAGTTGTAAAGAGTGATATGGAATATTTGAAGAAGAAATATAAGAAATAATTAAGTATAATACAGCTTTCCAGCTTCTTTCTGCTCTCTATCCATCCTAGAGCCAGGCTTATTGATTCTCGGGCGATTGCTTTCCTTATCCCTTCTCATTGTAATATCTAAGTCTTTCAGGAAAACATTCATTCCATTTTCCATTGAGTAAGGACCCCTGGCTTCTCCTTTCTTAGCAGGAATTCCATTAAAAACAATAAGCTCATCTGAAAAGTAATCAACAAAAACAAGATCATGGTCAACAACAAGAACAGAGCAGCCACGCTCCTGAGCAACATCATGAATGACCTTTGCAACAAGAAGCCTTTGCTCGACATCAAGATAAGCACTGGGTTCATCAAGAAGATACAAGTCAGCTTTCTGCGACAAGCAGTGGGCAACACTAACACGCTGCAATTCACCGCCGGACAATTGATTAAGAGGTTTCAGCATCAATGGCTTGATGTCAAGAGGCCTTATTATCTGAACATCATACTTGTCAATAGCTTCCTTCAAGAAAGAAGCAACAATAACATCAGAGCTTGTCTCAAGATACTGCGGCTTATAACTCACAGACACCTTCTGCAGAATCTCTCCAGAATCAGGCTCTATAACTCCTGCAAGCATCTTCACAAAAGTTGTCTTTCCAATACCATTCTCTCCAAGCACCCCGACAGCGCACTTTCTTCCAATAGTTCCTTCTTTTGCAGAGAAATGGAACTTGTCAAGCTTTTTCTGCAATTCTTGCCATGACGTAAGAGGAATCCTTGAATGGTCTGTTATTGGGGGTTTTGATTCAAACTTAATTGAGTAATCCCTGAATCGAATGTTCTGCTCACGCAGGTAGCCATCAAGATAAACATTAATTCCTGCCCTTGTAACTTTAGGCAGGGAGACAATACCATAAACACCTGGCTTTCCAAACATTATGTGTATAAGGTCTGTCATGTAATCAAGAATAATCAAGTCATGCTCAACAACAAGAACAGCAGTATCTTCTTTTGCAAGAGCTTTTATGAACCTTGATACTTTTATTCTCTGCTTTATGTCAAGATAAGATGTTGGCTCGTCAAAAATATAAAGATTTGCCTTTTTCAACACAGTTGCTGCAATCGCAACCCTCTGAAGCTCCCCGCCAGAAATATTCTTAATATCTGTATCAAGAATATCTCTCAATTCAAGAGCATCAGCAATCTCATCAAATCTGCCTGTCTCATCAACCTTTTTGAGCAAATCTCTTACTTTTCCTGAGAATGACTTTGGAATCATGTCAACCTGCTGCGGCTTATAGCTCGCTTTTATCTCTCCCTTCTTTATCTTTTCAAAAAAAATCTGAGCCTCACTACCCTTGAAGAAATCAATCAGCTCATCATAGCTCGCTCCAGAATCCTTACCAAGATTTGGCTTAAATACGCCAGCAAGAACCTGTATTGCAGTTGATTTTCCAATACCATTCTTTCCAAGAACACCAACAACTTTGCCAAAAATAGGAATCGGAATATTATACAAGTGAAAGCCATTGGGGCCATATTGATGAATTGGCTGTTTTGTAAGCTCTTCAGGAAGATTCACAACAGCAAGAGCCTCAAAAGGGCACCTATTCGGGCAGATGCCGCACCCAGTGCATAGCTTTTCATCTATCTTAACCTTCATATCAATGTCTTTCAAAATGCATTCCTTGCCCATCCTGTTTACAGGACAGACACGCATGCAGAGATAACCTCCGCAGCCTATCGGATTGCACTTATCTTTATGAACAACACATATCCTTGGCATGCAATTGTTGAAATAATACCTGTTTATAAATGTTTAGAGTCGAAAGGCTCTGTCCTAAATCTCGCTAGGCGCTCGGGTTAGCAGCTTCAAATCCCTGCTTCTGAAAATTGCGTGCTGACATTCTCCGATGGAGCCCACCCTCTTGTCAGCTATCCTACCAGAATAGAATGGATTTGACCTTAGGCTGCTAACCTACATTTAGGACAGGGAAAAGGGTTCCCAGCTGTGGACTTTAGTCCGCAGAGTCTGCAGAAAAATTTAATTACTTATTCTTAAAAAAAGAAAAATGGCGCGGTGACCGCGCCCAAA
>JAWABT010000108.1:0-6258 GCA_038884515.1 Candidatus Woesearchaeota archaeon
TATAAATTTAGAATCAAAAGGAGCATGTATGACTTCAGAGCATATATATGAATATGCAAAATGGCGCATAGGTAAAGCCACTGAACTTACTGGAGTTGATTATATAAGATATAGGTTCTGGGAAATTTTACCAGGTGCTTTTTCCTGGGCAACAATAATTGGTGCTGTGGTTGCCTCTTATTTGTGGCCCTTTTATACAGCAATTTTTATTATTGCCTTTGATGTATTCTGGCTTCCATTTTATCCAGAGCCACCCTCTTGTTCCTGCTTTATAGACAGAGCCGTGGGAATAGCTTTTTGCAATGATTCCCTCTCCGCCTCTTGAGATTGACTTGTTGAAGAAATCTTCAAGCACATCAAGCTTGTCTGTCACAACTCTTTTGACAAACTGCAGGCTTTTTGTTTCTCTCAAAATCTTAATAAGAGCTTTTTGCCTGACAGGAAGGTCTTGCCTTATGTATGATTTTCCATTCAGATAAAGCAAGTCAAAAAGATATAGGCAGACAGGAATTTTTTTAGCATATTCTTCAACTTCATATTTTCTTCTTCTCTGCATCAATACCTGAAATGGCAGCAGGTTACCTTTTGTATCAACTGCAACGCATTCTCCTTCAACAATGAAACTTTTTGCCCTGATGTTTTTCTTTATTTGTTCTGCAACGTCTGGGAACTGTGCTGTTATGTTCTCCATTCTTCGCGAAAAAATCACTATTTTTCCATTCTGCACGTGCACCTGCATTCTTTCTCCGTCATATTTTTCCTCTACATCAATGAGGCCAGGCATTTTTTCTTGTATCATTGTTATTTTCTGAACTCTTTGGGCAAGCATCATCTGTATTGGTCTTCCGACCATAACTCCTATGTTGTCAATTCCTTTCAGGCCTTTTGTTGCAATTGCTTTTGCAATTATTCCGACATCAGGGCAGGTGTGGTATGCCTGCTCCAGCCTTGCCTTGTTCTCTTTTGTTCCTGTAAACGCGATTGATAGCGAATCGAGAACAGTCATGTCTCCAACACCAAGCCGCAGTGTTCCGAGAACTATTCTTGCAATGTATCTTGCCTCGAGAGGAGATGCATTTTTCAGCAGGCCTGCAAGGATTTTTGTTTTTGCTTCCTGGCTTCCTGCTCCTGTTAATTGAGCTATCTTATGCAGGCCTTCAAATACCTCTTTAATGCTCAGGTCTTTTCTTTTTCTGCCGCACAGTTCTTCAGCAGCAAAGCCAACATCTCCTTTTTGCTTGAAAACCTTGTTTACTTCTTCTTCTGTCCTTCCGGATGCAAGAGCGATCGCCCGCAGCACCATTTTGTCAGCCATCCCTATATTGATATCCTCATATTCAGTGGCTATTCTTCCTGTTGTCAGGTAAGCGACCTGTTCTATCTCTGTTTTCGGAACTTTTTTGAAGAAGTCAGAGAGTATTTTTCTCATCGCGTTTCCAGAACTGATTTTCTCAAGCTCCTGAAATACACTTGCGAGTTTTGCGAAAAGCATTTTAAAATTTCCTTCCTAATATTTGGAATTTTCTGAGGTGGATGAGGTTTTTTATTATTTCTTTTGTTTTGTATGCTTTTATATCTGCATAATTGTATCTCATCTTGACTTTTGCATCAAGAACTGTTCCGCGCTCATAGCAATTTTTTGTCAGGTATGCATATAGGTAGTGGTGGCCCTGGAATGGTGTTTTTGCAATTGTCGAATACTCGTGCCCGTCTTTTGATGGCCAGATTGTATTTCCGGTTTTATCAAAAACATCAGATTCTGCATCAACAATCAATTCTGTCTTTAGGATTTTTTTTCTTGTGAATTCCTTGTAGAATTTTGGTGCTATTTTTTTCAATGTGTGCTTGTATGTGTTGTTTAGTTTTGCTGTTGCAGTGCAGTTCTTTGAGCAGGGTGTATGAAAAACAAAAGGGAATCTTCTTACAGAATCGTAAAGCCGCTTGTAGTATTCGTAGCACGTGTATTTTTCCTTCAGGTAATTTGTGTTATGCTCTTTGATGAAATTTTCAACGCAGCATTCTGGGTAGCCGTAGAGTTTTCCTGCAATCCTGTCTGCTTTCTCATGATTCCGCTTTCTCACATTCGTTATGTATTCCTTGAACTGCTTCAGCCCGTGGTAGCAGTTGAACAAGTCATATCCTATCCATACTCCTTTGAAATTCCAGTGTATCTTGTTTTTTTCGATTTTTTCGATTTCTTCAAATGAGCGGGCTTTTGATGCAACAAATACAAGGTCTTTCAGGTGCTGTTCAAAGCGGTATTTCTCTCCGAGATTTGATGAGTCAATTTTCAGTGCAATGTATGTTGCTGGCTTGACTCCTGCTGCAAAGAGAATGAGTTTCAATCTGTCGCTGTCAATAAATCCTTGCGCGATCTCTGCAAATGTTAAAAGCCCTTTTTGAACCAAGCATACACCTCTTTATAGTGTGACAAATGGAAGAAGGAGTATAAAAATGTTGTTGTTCAATAAAAGCATTAATTAAAAGAAGTATAAAAAATTAAAAACGCAAAAAACAACCTGAATTATTTATTTTGTCAGGTAACCTGCACACTGGATTCTTATTTTGACCAGATCATCGCTCGCCTTGTACTTCGCTGCCAGAGCACTCTCATAAGCCTTTTTTGCTTCCTCTAAGTCGTCTCTTGCATCATCAATTTTACTTTCATCTGCATCTGCATCCATCAGTGTATTAACTTTTTCGCTCGCAGCCTCATATAAGCTGAACTTTGACTTCACTGCAGCTTCTGCATCAGCTAATCTCTTCTGTGCTGCATCAAGCAAAGGCCTGCATGTTGCTGCCTGCTGCGTCCTTGACTGGTTAAGCAAATAATTGATTGTGTATCCGGTCTTTGGACCTGTTGACGCAGTTGTTTGCTGCTTGTATTGCTCAAGCATCTCTTTTGCAGATGCTTCTTTCTCTGCAGATGATTGCTGAGGTGTGGTCCCTGAAGTCTCTGAAGGCGTGTTCTGCACAGCCCTTCCGGTTGCAAGTGTTTTTGCGCTAATCGTTGACTCATCTGACTTTGTAGCATAGTGTATTATCGGTATGCCGATGGCCAGAATAAGTACAACAACCACTGCTGTTACGATTACCGCTTTCATAAAACAAGTTGTAATTGCGCCAATATATAAATTTATCTGCACTGAAAAATATATGATATCTTTAAAATAGTAACCTTTTTAAATAGGTCGTCAATTACAGCTCAGTATGGGGTTTTATCAGCACATTAGAAAATCTTGGAAAAATCCTGATGAATCATTCAAAAAAATAATGCAGGAGAGGCTTGTAGCATGGAGACTCGAACCTGCAGTTCTTAGAATAGAGAGGCCTACGAGAATTGATAAAGCAAGAGCTGTGGGCTATAGGGCAAAACAAGGTGTTTTTGTTGTACGAGTGAGGGTCCCCAGGGGAGGCCACATGAGACCAGACAGGTCAGGCGGAAGAAGGCCAAAGAAAATGACCCGCAGGCTCACACTCAGGAAAAATTACCAATTAATAGCAGAAGAGAGGGCGAACAAGGCATTCTTCAATTGCGAAGTCTTAAACTCATATTTCGTTGCAAAAGACGGAAAACATTACTGGTACGAGGTCATACTTGTCGACAGATCGCATCCAGCAATAGTGTCTGATAAGAACCTTGGATGGATTTCTAAAGCGCAGCATAGGCACAGGGTCTTTAGGGGATTGACGAGCGCTGGGCACAAAGTGCGGGGCTTGAGGCACAAGGGAAAAGGCGTTGAAAAAGCGCGCCCAAGCCGAAGATCTCATTTTAGACGCCAATAAAGAGGGTGGTGTTCATGCCAAAAAAGAAGGCCAAAAAAGAAAAAAAGGCCAAGAAGACCCAGATAAAAAATAAAACAACGAAAAAAATAGCAAAAGCAGTACCTCAAAAACATAAATCAGAGGGCGAACTCTTTCCTCCTGAAGAAACAGAGGAAATAGATGAGAAGGAAACAAGTGCTGAAGACGAAGAATACGAAGAAATGTTCAAGTACTTCGAGGCAGAAGAAGAAGCAGAGGAAGAGGTTGGTGGCGGGGAAGGAGAGTACGACAGCTACGAAGAAGAAGAGTATTAAACCGGTTTACCGTTCACCGTAAACTGTTTGCTGTAAAATATTTTTTTAATCACTATTCTTTGACGTCAAAAAAATCTGCAAAGGCAGATTTTTAGGACACGACAAAATCCATGGGATTTTGTGTGAAAAATAAAATCACTACTCTTAGATACTCACATTATAGAAAGATTTATATATTATTAGTTTTTCTACACCAATAAAGGTGGGGGATGTTGTTAAATATTCATGATTTAGCTAAATCTTTAGGCATGGCGGCAGGAGCAGCACTTCTATATATATCTACTTTTGGTTCTACTGTCTATGCACAAGAAGCACCGAAACCAGCAGTATCCGCATCACAAGTCCAGAGGCTTGAGAACAAGGCAAAAGAAGAACTCGACAGGATAAAAAAGGCAAAAACAACAGAAGAAAAGCTGCAGTACCTGAAATCAGCATACCTTTATTATCGGCAGGCAGAGGATGCTGAACCAGGAAACCAGTTCTCAGCACAGCTTAAAGCCATTGCAGCAGAAACTAAAAGCCTTGAAGAAACACTAAATAAAGAAAAATCAGCTGCTGCAAAAAAGAAAGCAGAAGACCTTATTAAACAAGCAAAATCATTGCACCAAGAATACCAAAAAATAAAAAACACAAAAGAACAAATTGATTGCATACAAAAAATATTAGCGCTTTACAAGCAGGCAGAGGATGCAGAGCCAGGAGACCAGTACAAAAAAGATATAGAATACTTCCAGACTGTCCTAAAAACAGTAAATGAAAACGCGAAAAAAGAACAACCAAAAACAGAACCTCCAAAAACAGGACCTTCTAAAGCAGAGCCTTTAAAAAAACCAGACAAGCCAGCAACAGCACAATCGCAACCGGCAGGCGGAACTAAAGGAGCAGCTCCAGCAGACCAGCAGGCACAAAAAACAGATGAAGAAGAAATAAGCAGCTTCCTTGACATTGGCGGAAGAATAGGAATAAACCACACAACACACAATGACGGCGAGCACCTAAGATTAAAAATAGGAGATTTTGCTTCTGGAAAAGCAATTTACGACCAAAAATTCTTCCAAACAAAAGAAGGATGGGACGTTTATGGAAGAACATATGCTGGAACAGCACGGCTTTCTATTCCTGGACTGATATCAATAACTGCAACAGGAGACAACACAGAAGAAAGACAGCAACAGTTCATAACACAATTAATCTCAGACCCAAGCTTTGATGTAAAAACAGACACTTACGTCAAGGCAACTGATGCAAACCAATTTCTTGCAGCAGCAGTAGAGCTCGGCCCTGTTTGGGATTTAGGCCTTGAAGCATCTGCATTTGACCACCTGAAAAGAATAATCACGCACATAAACCAAGTCACTTATGTAAAAAACAAAACACTGCCAAACGGAGATTACGCAGACAGATACACTGCAGATGAAAGAAGCTACGTGCGAAGAAGAGGCTGGCAGGCAATACTAAAGCATATGATTGAGTGCAAAAACGAAGTTCCATTTAAAGGATTTATTGGAATGCTTTTTGATTATGAAAAAACAAGAATAGAACTGAAAGGAAACCCAGCTGAAAACATACTAAGCCTGCATCTTGGGCTGACTGGAAAAATAAACATAGCAGACCATGCAGGAATCACATTCATAGGAGCGCAACAATACCTTGATGCGCAAGGAACAGAAAGAGACAACTGGCCATCAACACCAATATTTGCAGCAGGCGCTGTATCCTTGCCAAGTGTAAATCTTGCAGCACTTGTTGACAAGGAAAGCAAGGAAAAATTCAATGCAAACGCAACTTTGTTTGGAACAGTATCATACTTGCTGAACAAGCATGTCGGAGGAAGGCTTGGCGGAGTCATATCATTCGGGTATGACAAAGCACCAATAGAATTCCTCAATAATTACTTTGAAAGAATAGGCAAAAACACAGTGGGCCTGAGAAGAGAACTAAGTGACATGCTTATAGAGTCAGAGATGGAGATAGACGCAAGAATGATTCCATTTGACATCCACCCTCCAAAAAAATGGTCTTTCATGATAATCGGGCAGGGCGGAGTCGGCAAGGCAACAAATTTAAGCAATGAAGACATACAGACAAGCTTTGGAAGCATCGGAGCACTGCTAAGAACACCATACATAAGCATAGGGGGAATGGGCTTTTACAGCGACACCCAAAACGGAATAGACAA
>JAWABT010000109.1:0-3905 GCA_038884515.1 Candidatus Woesearchaeota archaeon
TGTTACAAAGCTCTATCCTTCTGCTGAGAGCCCGATTGTGCTTTACAGAAATATTCCTGAGAAATATAGGGCAAGGGTTTCAATGCAGAGCCCCATCCTGCTTTACAATGCTTTTAGCAATGCTTATGATTTTGGTATGATTGAGGTTGAAGTATATGCAGAGTAAGAGGTCTCAGATGGAGATACTGGGCCTTGTTGTGATAATTATACTTATTGCTATTGGCATGCTTTTTGCAGTCCAATTCCTGATAAAAAAGCCTACTGGAAAGTCAGCTGCTGCTGTAAAGGAGAGCGTGCTTGCAGCAAACTTTCTTAACTCAATGCTTAGCACAACAACAGCTTGCAATAGCTTGAGTGTCAAAGAGCTTCTTCAGGACTGTGCTCTTACAAGCGGCGCAGTTGATTGCAACGGTGTCAGTTCTTGTTATTATGCCGGTGAGCAGATTGGGATTATGCTTGAAAGGACCATGAAGAAATGGAACAAAGAATATTATTTTTCAATTGCGGGCGCTTATGATGTTGAGCAGATAAATTTTGGCTCTCCGTGCCCAGGAGAGAAAGAATCAAAAACACATCCTGTTCCAGTGAGGCCTGGCTTTGAGATAAAGTTAATCCTTGATATTTGTGGATAAACTTTATATATTCTTGCGGATTATTCTCTTTTATGGTTGGGGGATGGAAAAAGAAAATCTTAAGATATATTGCAGGAGCTTTGATTGCAGGAGGCTCCTTGGCTTACACTGGATACATAGGTTATCTGAAGCCAAAAGTAGAACATATTAAGATAAGTTTTGAATCTGTCGAGCAAAATTCAAATTATCTTAGAAATAAGATTTTATTTATGTTGCTTTTTAATTCAGCTCTTTTTGGCATTCCATTGGCTGCGCTTGGAGCACTGTATATTTTCAGAAAATTTGGGATAAAAAAAGAATGCAGCTTTTTTGAAGCCGCAATTAACAATCCTGCTGCAGCATCAGTTTTTTGCATGGCAAACTCAGCTTTGCTTTGTGCTGTTTTTGACAAGAGCTTTGAAATGCTGGCTCCTGGCGCGATTGATAAAATGCGTAGCATCTATCCCGCGCTTACTGCAGTAAGTGGTGCTTTTCCTGCCTTGTTTTTGCAGAGCCTTGGCAGGTTCAAGGCTCCTGAGCTGCTTAATTATTTTAAATATTTTTATTATAGCCAGAAGCAAGCAGTGTGTTCTGGTTTAGAATCAAAGATAGGCAATCTCGATAAGATGCGTGTTTATCTGAAAAAACCGCATATGATATATTGTGAAAAAACCGCGCTCTACTTGAAATATGGGCAAAAAGAAAATGCTCTTCTTTGCAATTCAAGGGCATTAAAAGGTTTGAGGGCTGAATTAAAAGAAAAAAGCATGTATGTGCAATATCATCAGTACCCTGTCCTTAAGGCGATTTTGAAAATATTTCCAAGGCTTGGCTCAATTGATTCATTTTATGCACTAAGTAGGTTTGATTTTGTGCGCGGTTTGCAGGCTTTTGAGGAGATTCTGAAAGATGATAAGAGCATTTCAATGCGTTTTGGATATGCTGAAACCCTGCACGCGCTCTCAGATACTCTTAAAGAGATAGATTTGCCAAGGTCATCAGGTAGTAAGCTGCAGATGTATCTCAGCAAAGAGTTTGGCAACGAGTCTCTTGAAAGGTTGATTGAGCTGAAAACAGATAAGGAATGGAGCTCTGCGATTAAAAATCTTATTGAGCTGCCGAATGTCCATGATTATTTTGAATCAGTTGATGACTATAGGGTTTTCAGGGTTGTTCTAGATGATTTTACTAAAGATCTGGTCATATTGAAGGAAAGCAAAGATTATTTGCGTCTTTCAGAAGAGAGAAATCTTCTTGGAATTATCGACAAGGCCCTGAGGAAGATTGGCCATAAGGCAATATACTCTCCAGGCATCCTGCCTCTTAGCGGTTATTATTACCTAACAGAATTTGCTGCTGCAGGAAAAAGACTGACAGAGGCTTATCTTGATTCAGGTAACTTGGCCTTGCTTAAGGAGGCTGCTAGATGTACTGCTCTTATCCACGCGCTGGTTCCTCACAAAGGCGATGCAAAAAATATTTTTGCTGACGTCGAGTCACAACTTGCAATGATAGATATTCCTCCTGAGCTTAAGCAGTCTATCTGTGATTCCCTTCCTGCAATCATTGCAGGCTTTGATTCTTCTGGTCTTGTTTTTGATTCAGATGCCCATACAGGCCAGTTTCATTGCGAAGAGGAAGGCGCTCTTGTAAGGTACGATACTCCTTACAGGGGAGCAACAGCTCCTGAGTCTGACCTTAATAAATTGTTGAGAAGAGGGTTTTTGTTTTCAAGAAACTCAGAAGGTGCTGAGGCAATAGATGATATTATCTGCTCTGATTATCTTCCAACATTCAACAATGCTGCTGGCAGGAGCAGCAGGATTAATGACAAGCAGTTTCTTGTTAAGTTCAGAAAGTACACTCCGTTGAGGGCTCTTGCTTACTGGCTTTTTGCCAGGACAAGAAGGCAGAGAGAGATGCCTGCTGCACTTGATACAATCAAGAATGCATCATTTGATATTGAAATACTTTGCTCAAGAGGAGACCTTTCTTTAAGGGATGCAAAACTTTATTCTGAATTTAATAATTCCTTGGCTCAACTGGAAAATTATAGTTTTGTTGCGTAGAATGGTCCTGCTGCTGCATTTATCTGTGATGCTATTCCAGTTATTGCGGTTATTAGAAGTGCTTCTTCTTTTTGTTTTGCCTTTATGAGAATCTTTCCTTGTTTTTTTATCTCTTCTCTGTGTTTTGCAAAAATTTCTGCTTTGTCTTCTTTAAAGTCATAAAAGAGGTCATAGAATTCTCTTAGAAGGATGTTTGTTTTTTCGTAGAGGACGACTGTTTCTTTGCTTACATTCATTTTGCTTTCCTGCACTGATGCACAGATTTTTGCATAAGAGTCTGCTATGTGTTCGAGTTCCCTGACTATGCAGTAATGCATTATTGAGTTTTGGCTGCTGTTTTTATTGAGCACTCTTTTGCAGAAGTTTGTCAGCTTGTCATTTGTGTTTTCTAGCATGGCAATTTCATTTAATCTCTCAAATTCCTTGTTTTTTATTGCTTTTATGCTTTCATCTCCCATTTCCAAGAGCATGAGGAATATTCTTCTTAGTATCACTTCATATTCTTCTTCAAGGGTGTTTGCTATGCACTTGATTATGCAGTGTTTCTCTCCGTGCTTAACTATTTCATAACCGAGGAGCAGGTCAAGCTCTTTCTGTATTGCTTTTATTGCTTTTGGGTCGTCGTATGTCAGCTCGAGCTCATCAAAGCCGCGCTTGTATGCTGTGTTTATCCTTCTCCTCATCAGCTCCTCAGGGCCGTTTAGGTGTATGCTGGCTGTGCTCCTTCCCCTGCCCTGTGTCGCTATGCTTAATGATTTTCCAGAATCATCAACCTCAAGCTCGTCCCCTTTTTTAATTCCCTGTTTTTTTACCCATTTGCTTGGAAGGCTAACCACAAAGGTCTTGCCGGCTAGCTGTATCACTTTTCTTTTCATAATGCTTATATATGCATTAAGATATATAAATTTTTTGTTATTATATAAGTATAAGGTAATATATAAGGTTTAAGAAAAAGATATATATTTTTGTCATGGCTTATATCTTATACCGCTTGGAGGTGATATAAATATGATTAAGAAAAAAGACCTTTTGATTGCATCTTACCTGAGGCAGAACTGCAGGATTCCCCTTACCAAGCTTGCCCGCAGGATTGGTATTCCTGTCAGCACAATATTTGACAGGTTGAGGTCCTGCGAAGGCTCTTTCATAGAAAAGCAGACAGCTTTGCTTAATTTTCAAAAGCTTGGCTACAATACGCGCGCCACAGTTCTCCTCAAGGTAAAAA
>JAWABT010000110.1:0-3287 GCA_038884515.1 Candidatus Woesearchaeota archaeon
TTAATAAAAAAACTATTGCAGAACTTGCGCCAAGGTTTGCTGCTGTTGTCTTTGCCAGTGTCCCAAAGACAGTGCCCCAGACAGATGCATTCCATATTATTACATAAATCGAGCCATTGCCTGCGATTATGGATACAATGAAGCAGAGCATCAGCACCTGGAAGTTATTGCTTATCAATTCCCACAATAGCTTAAGTGAGAATTTTGTTCCTACGCCTGCAATTGCCCCCCCAACCATAACTGCCATTTGTTGCTTGAATATGTGATTTGTTGCAAGCGTAGGCAGTATTATTGCAAATATGGCGAATACAAAGAATGAGCCAAAGAACATATAAGCATAAATCTTGAATAGCTGCTTGTTTGCAGCCAGCACCTCAAGCACATTCATCTCCGCCACTTCACTTTCCAGCTTTTCTTCAAAAATAGTGAATTGGTATAATGAAGGTATAAGCAGTGTTGATGCCATGGCAACTATAACCAGTGCAGGATCCTGCGGAAAAATCATCATTGCAAAGAATGTTGCAAAAATAGTGAATGCAAAGCTGAGCAGGAAGGCATATCTTGGTTTTTGCTTTAGGAATTCTATTGAATAAAGCTGTTCGAGTACCATGATTTACCTCTTTTAATGCAAACTGTATTATTTGATTATTTAAATGTTTCTGCACTATCTTATGCTATAATAATCTTCAAGAACAACTCTATCAATATTCTCAAGATTTTTTACAATATATAATCTTCCATCTCCAAGCAGTGTAATCTGTTTTGCGAGAGCCTCTCCTTTCTCATCAAGCTTTATTCCAATTATAGATACTGTTATTCCTGCTGCCCTTGCCATTGAGACTGCTTTTAGTGTTTCTTCTTCAGGTTTCTTTCCGACAGTCGGCATTGCATCAGTAAGGACAATCAGGTGTTTTGTCACGTTCTCTGCTGGGAATATTTCTGCTGCTTTCCGGAGCATTGCGCAGAAGTCAGTCTGCCTTGATGCCCCCACTCTTGTTATTTTATTCAAGAGAAAGCCAAAATCATTTGTTGGCGCCACGAAATCCTTTACCTCTGAGCCAAATACAACCAGGCCGACTTTATCTTTGTCAGATATTGCCTTGTATGCAAGCGCAACCCCTGCTTTCTTGCACATGTCTATCTTGTCTCCTTTCATTGATGCAGAAGCATCTATTCCATAGACAACATAGACAGCTCCTTTGCTCTGCCTTTTTGCTGTTTTAAGGTCCTCTGGCTCAATGCTGCCATGCCCTCTTTTTATTGCCATCCGCACAGAGCTTTTGATTGCAAGGTCTTTGTACCTGTCTCCTTTCTTGTAAAGGCAAATCTCATCTCTTTCTCCATAATGTGATATTTTTTTATTTATTTTTTGTCCAAGCATTCCTTTTGGTATTATCTTGTCAAGCTCTTCAATATAGAGCACAAGGCTTGCGAGCTCAACTCCTTTGTCAGTTATCTGCCCTTCTTTATCAAGTATTTTGTTGTCTTTCAGCTTGCTTATGTTTTCTTGTATTTCTTTCTTCAATTCTTTTCTGAACTCAGGTATTCCTATGTTCTTTTCAAGATAGTCTGGCTCAAATCCAGTCAGTAATCTGATGAGCTTTTCTCCAAGTATCTGTTTTGCAATAGAATAATTTTTAACAAGCTGCTCGAAGAGAAGGTCTGGAATAAAAGCGCTAAGGCCGCGATTTATTGCTTCTTCAACAATCTTGCCTTCATCAATGACTTTCTTGTCATTCTGAAGAACAGAGTGCATGAGTTTTTCTTCAAGAAGGTTCATTTCAAGCTTTCCCTGTGATTCTTCTGCTTTAGAAAGTTCTTTAACCTCAACTTCTGGGCTAAAGGCAACCACCTTCTTGTTCGAGTTCCTTGTGCTCAGCACAATACTTCTTGAACTCTTTTGCTATGAATTCCTCTGTTGTCTGAAGGTATTTCACAGATGGCTTTAGCTCTATCCTGTGAGAAATAACTGATATGACTGTTTTTGCAATGTCATCTGCTGTGACTGTTTTTCTTTTTGCAAGGAATGCATTTGCCTGAGCTCTTTCATAAAGTCCTAATGAGGCTCTGACGCTTGGCTTTTTCTGCAGGTCTTTGTGCTCCCTCAGCATCCTGACAAAATCAATTGCCCTTGCAAGCAGTTTTGGCGGAAACATGACATCAAGCTTTTTTCCTTTCTCAAGAACTATCTTCTGCTCAATATCATTTGTCTCTGGATATGTCATGTGCACTACATCAAATCTATCAAGAAAAACATCTGAGAGTTTTTCTGTTGCTGCTGTCTCTTCTGGGTTCATTGTTCCTATGAATATGAAGTTTGCAGGTAGGTCTATTGTGTATCCTCCTATTGTTGCTTTTCCTTCCTGAAGTACTTGGAGTAGTGCATTCTGGAGTTTTTCAGGGCACCTGTTTACTTCATCAAAAAATAATATTCCATTGTTTGCCTTGAATATTTTTCCTGGGGTGAATGCCTCTATTGATGTTGGTCCGAACTTCAGTGCTTTGATTGGGTCAATATCTCCGAGAAGGTCTTCAACAGTAAGGTCAGGGCTTCCCTGCAGCCTTACGAATCTTTCTACTCCTTTTATTTTTTTAGTTGCTGGCTTTTTTGTCTTGCATGCAGGGCATAATGGGTTTTCAGGGTCGCAATGGTACTCGCACGCATTTGCGGTTATGTCTGGTAGCAGTTTTGCGACATTTTTTGCCATTGTTGTCTTTCCAACTCCTGGAGGGCCAATAATAAGTATGTGCCTGTCCATGAGCAGGGCTGATTTTGCCTGCTCTTTGGTGATTTCCTGCCCAAGAACATCGTTGAAAGGGTCTTTTCCAGCAAATTGCTCCTTGAAGTTATGCTTTATCATAGTATATTATTAGTATATTATGATTGTTTATTCATTTAAAAAGATTTGGGAATAAAATCCACAATATGTAATTGTCTCTGCCCAGAGGGCCTCAACAAGGATTTAAAAAATAAATTAATTTAACCTAAAAATTAAAAAATAATAAAAACAAAACTAAAAAAATTTATCTCTTTTTCTTTTTTCCTGTTTTTGCAGCCATCTTCAGTTCTGCTCGTGCATAGCTCTCGAGCTTTGCTTTCATCCTGCTGGCTTCTGCAAGCATCTTTCTCATAATCATTTTAACCTTTTTCTTGTCAGCCAGCTTGTCTTTCATTACTTGTTTTGCTTCTTGTTCTATTTCTTTCTTAGCGTATCTTCCGATTTTCAATCCCAGAGCAACAAATCTTATAGCAATTTCTCTTTTTGACATCCTTTCACCTCTTCAAT
>JAWABT010000111.1:0-2648 GCA_038884515.1 Candidatus Woesearchaeota archaeon
ATGCCTGCTTGTATTCTTTTTTGATTTCTGGGAATTTTTCAAAGTGTATGTCTTTTCCTCTTAGTTCTTGATATATTTTCTGCGTTATCATTGGAAGTATCGGTGCAAGAAGATGCAGCAGCACATCAAGGCAGTAATGCAGTGCGTACAAGCCTCCGTTTTGTTCTTCTTTGCTGAACTTGTTGCCTTCATTGTATGCCCTGTTTTTGACAAGCTCTATGTAGTGTGATGCGAATGTTTCCCAGATAAAGTTTTTTATTGCTGTTGCAGGCGTGTGGAAGTCATACTGCTCGTAATTGTTTTTTGCAAGTTTTATTAGGTTGTTTGTTTCCTGTATTATCCACTTGTCTAGCTCTGTTAGTTTTATTTTTCCTTCTGGTTCTGGGAACATTGATACGAATCTTGCTATGTTCCATAACTTTGTTAGTGTTTTTCCAGCTCCTTCTATTCTTTCAAAGCTGCACCTGAAATCTGTTTTTGTTAGGTTTCCTTCAATCACTGCCCATAGCCTGAATGGTTCTGCTCCGAACTTGTCAAGCACGTCTTTCGGGTCAATTACGTTGCCTATGCTTTTTGACATCTTTTTTCCGTTTTCATCTGTGATGTGATAGTTTATCCAGGCATCTTTGAATATGAGTTTTCCAGTCAAAAGGTAGCATTTGAGCATGGTGTAATAAAGCCATGTGCGTATGATTTCTTTTCCCTGCGGTCGCAGGGTGCATGGCATTGCTTTTTCAAAGAATTTCTTGTCCCGGTTATATTTTAGGATGTAGAGCGGGCTTATTGAGCTGTCAAACCATGTGTCAAATACCCTTTCCTCTCCCTTGAATTCTTTTCCTTTGCATTTAGGGCATGCTTTTATTGGCGGGTTTTCTTTCCATGGCTGATAGTATATTGGTTTTTTCTTTATTTCAGGAAGTATCGGCTCGTTGCAATTCTTGCAGTACCATAACGGGACCTCTGTTGCATAGTATCTTCTTCTGCTTATTGGCCAGTCTATGCTTACTGATTCAATCCAGTCAAGCAGTCTCTGCCTGCTTTTTTGTTCGAAAAAATTGAGTTGGTGAGCGAGTTCTTTCATTTTTGTTTTGTATTCTACCTGCTTGACGTAGAATTCAGGCATTGCTATGAATTCTATTGGGTCTTTGCTTCTCTCGCATATTGGTGACCTGTGCATGACTTCTGTTTGTTTTACAAGCAGGCTTTTTTCTTTGAGTGTTTCTATCATCTTGTTTCTTGCTTCTTTTACAGGCAGGCCCTCAAGGAATCCTGCGTGCGCATTCATTGTTCCGTCTTTGTTTATCGCTATCACAGGTTCTAGTTTCATTTCTCTGAAGAATTGGATATCAGTCAGGTCTCCTGCTGAGCACATCATGACAAGTCCTGTTCCTTTTCCTATCTCTGCAAAAGGATGTGATTTTATGGGGACTTCTTTGTTGAATATTGGTGTTATTGCTGTTTTTCCTTCAAGGTGCTTGTACTTGTCATCTGCTGGGTTGAATATGACCATTGCGCACGTGCACACAAGTTCTGGCCTTGTTGTTCCTATTATCAGGTTTTCTCCTGTTTCTTTGCATTTGAATATTATGTCATTGAATTTTGTTGGCAGCTCTTTGTAGATGACCTCTGCGTCCGCAAGTGTTGTTTGGCATCCTGGGCACCAGTTGTTTATTCTTGTGTCTTCATAGACTAATCCTTTTTTCCAAAGGTCAATGAATGTTTCTTGCGTAAGAGCTCTATAGTCAGGGCTGTCTGTTTCGTATATCTCTCCGAGTTCTGTTCCTATTTTCCATGAGTTAAATCCTATTCCGCATCTTAGGAAGGATTCTACACTTGCAAGGCTGCTTTCCTCAAGTATTTTCCTGCATAGCTCGATTGCTTTTTCTCTTGTGACTTGTGTTAGTTTTATATTGAATTTTTTTTCAGCAGCCATCTCTATTGGCAGTCCGTTCCTGTCCAGGCCAAGCGGGAAAAGGATGCTGTGGCCAGTCATTCTTTTGTATCTCGCGAACATGTCCATCATTACATATCCTGTGACCTGGCCAATATGGACTGGTGTATTAACATAAGGCGGTGGCGTGTCTATAGAGTAAACTGGTTTCTTGCCTTTTTTTTCAAACTTGTATATTTCTTTGGCTTTCCAATCGTTGTATATTTGTGGCTCAAATGTTTTGTCCCAGTTTTTGTCTTTGAGTTTCGGCTCCATTACTATCTACCCGAAATAGTTTTTTGACCCATCTGCTTTTTCTTTTTTAAGCCACCCTTTTGCCTGTATGTCCAGGAAGTTCTGCATTGTGGGTTTTACTTTTTTTGTATAGAACTCGTATGCTTTTTTTATCGCATCAAGTCTTTTTTCTCTGCTTGTGTATGCTGCGAGATGTATTTCGTGGACTATTGAGATTGCTTCTTTATAGAACTGGAATAGCTCTGTCTTTTCATTTTCTGAGTGGAATTTTGCTTCCATTGCATCTGCCATCCTTGCTGGCTGGAATATTATCTCTATGTGTCCTGCTGCCTGTCCTATCCTGTCCAGGAGTACAGACATCACGAATGCTATTGCAGAAGCAGATATTCTGCACTCAAATTCTTCTTCAAATTCTTTTAAGCTCGGCAGGCCTGCTTTTTTCATTATTTCTTCATATTGTTTT